>JAHVKF010000006.1 GCA_019800895.1 Halomonas denitrificans | reverse complement strand
ACGGGCGCCCCCTGGGGACGCCCGTTTCGATGCAGTCGATCAATCGATCGATCGCGGTCGCCAGCGACCGCTGACCGGTCAGATCATCCGACGAACCTGCAGGCCGCCGGCGATCATCAGCGTGAGCACCAGGGCGATCAGGCCCCAGCTGCCCAGCGTCGGGATCGAGAACGACGCGACCACGCCCACCGAGCCGGTGTTGTTGGCGCTGACCGGGTCCGTGGTGTCCGAGTCCACCGACGCGGTGTTGGTCTGCAGACCGGTCGCACGCTGGACCTGCGCGGTCAGCGTCACCGCCACCGTGCTGCCCGCCGCCACCGTACCGATCGAGCAGGTCGGTGCACCCGACGGGTCCTCGAAGCAACCCGAGGTGCTGACCAGGACCTGGCCCTGCGGCAGGTTGTCGGTGATCACCACGTTGGTCGCGTCCGACGGACCGGCGTTGCTCACCGACAGCGTGTAGGTCACCGTCTCGCCCTGCTGCACCGCGTTGTTGTCCACGGTCTTGACCATCGACAGGTCGGCGTCGGCGCCGATCGTCGTCGTCGCGCTCGACGAGTCGTTGGCCGCGTTCGGGTCCGTGGTCGGCGACGACACGGTGGCCGTGTTGGTCACGTCCCCGGTGGTCGACGGATCGACGTCGAAGGTCACGTCGACGACGACCGTCGCGCCCGGTGCCAGGTCGCCCAGCGCACACGGGAACCCGCCGGCGCACGGAGCGGTCGCCGAGTTGAACGTGTAGCCGGCCGGCGTCGGGTCGTCCAGCGACACCGACGAGGCCACCGACGGACCGGCGTTGTCGACCGTGATCGTGTAGGTCACCTGGCCGCCTGCAATCGCACTGGCCGGACCGGTCTTGACCACGCCCAGGTCGGCCTCACCGCTGACCGTGGTGGTCGCCGAGGCCGAGTCGTTGCCGCCGTTCGGGTCGGTCGTGGCCGACGAGACGGTGGCCGTGTTGGTCACCGCACCGGTGGTCGCCGGGTCGATGTCGAAGGTCACCTGGAACGCCACGCTGGCGCCGGCCGCGACCGTGCCGAGGGCGCACGGGAAGCCGCCGCCGCACGGCGCCGTGGCCGAGGCAAACGTGTAGCCGGCCGGCGTCGGGTCCGCGACCTGCACCGACTGGGCGTCGGACGGGCCGTTGTTGGTTACCGTGATGTCGTAGGTCACCTGGGTGCCCGCGATCGCCGTGGCCGG
>JAHVKF010000005.1 GCA_019800895.1 Halomonas denitrificans | reverse complement strand
TGATGATCGCCGGCGGCCTGCAGGTTCGTCGGATGATCTGACCGGTCAGCGGTCGCTGGCGACCGCGATCGATCGATTGATCGACTGCATCGAAACGGGCGTCCCCAGGGGGCGCCCGTTTTTTTGTCGGCGCCGGTTTCGGGAAATCGGCGGGTCCGGCGGGTCGGGCGGGTCGGTGCTCCCCGCTGGAATGACCGGGAAAACCGGGCTTCGAGTTCCCCGTATCCAACGCCGTCCCAGCAAAAAAAGCACATGCCCGAGGCGTCGCCTCATACTCGTCGTCTCGAGTCGCCTGCCGTGCAGGTCGGGCGGTCTCGCGCGTACTGGCGCGGCCAGTCGAGCCGTTCGGACGCCGAACAATAGCCTGCGCCATCAAGCGGATGGTGTCGGTTCCGGTGCGGAAGACGCGCCGGATGGCGCTGAACGAGTATGTCGGGAATCGGAAAGAGTTCCGCTCTCGTGACCAGAGTCACAGAAAGATTTTCCGCTTTCCGGGGCGGCGGTGCTACTCTGCCCCCGTCTGCCGCACTCGATCGGACGCCAGATGCTTTCCTGCATCGAGTGCCATAAATAGGCCACCCATGTTCCTTCTCCGTTATCTGCGGGGTGGACGGTTTCGGCCGAGCGATCAGGCAGGTTGCAGGTGCGCACACACTCAAAAAAGGGGAATTGCAGGATGAAACGCTATTCATTTGTTCTCTTGATGGCCGGCTGGTTGATGGCCATCGTCGCGGGCTCCGCAACGGCAGCGACCGTTCCGGAGTCCTCCGCAGACAACGACATGGACCCTTGCTACAACAACGACGGATGGGTCAACGTCGAGGGCAGCTACGACTGCGTCACACCCAGTGGCTTCGTCAACCACGTCTACCTGGCTCCGCCCGATGGCAACAACTACGGTGGAGGTGTCCAGTACAGCGGCAGCCCGGGAGTCCAGGAAGCGATCCAGAAGAACTACACCAACCTCGTCCCCGGCGAAACGTATGCGGTCGAGTGGTACATCATGACCGACGTCGTGACTTCGTCGCCCACCGCCGCCGAAGCCTGGTTCGAGGTCACGCTTTGCTCAGATCAGCAGGAAACGCTTCGATTGACGCCGGCAGACCGTCGAATCTGGTTTCAGCAGCGTCTCTTCTTCACTGCGGATGCGACGAGCTGCAATCTCACGTTCAGAGCCCGCAACACCACTGGGGACAATGCAAGCTGGGTGTTCCTCGACGGTGTGTCGATCGGCGGATCGACCAGCAGTGACCTGGCCATCACCAAGAGCGGGCCGGCATCGATGCCGGCGAGTGGCGGCAGCGGCACGTATTCGATCGGCGTTGACAACAACGGACCCGATGCGACCACAAGTACCGTGGAGGTTACCGATTCCCTGCCGTCCGGCGTCACGGTCAACGGCGGGGCGGCAGGCGCCGTAGCTCTCGCAGGCCCGAACGCGGCCGACTGGAGCTGCGCCTCCGATGCCGGCTCGCCGCAGATCATTACCTGCGACAGCGCAGCGGCCTTTGCCAACGGCCAGAGCAGCACGTTCACCTTTACTGCCGATTTCGCCCCGGCCGCCGATGGCACGATCGTGACCAATACGGCCTCGGTCCAGCCTGCTTTCGGAAGCGGTACCCAGGATCCGAACGGAGCGAATGATTCGTCGTCGGCCGTGACGGTCTACAACGCTGCCGCCGACGCCGATCTCTCGGTCGCCAAGACCGGCCCGGCCACGGCCGTCGCCGGCACCCAGGTGACCTACGACATCACGGTGACCAACAACGGGCCCGCGGACGCCGCGGACGTCTCCGTTGCCGATCCGACCCCGGCCGGCTACACCTTCGCCTCGGCCACGGCACCTTGTGCGGGTGGCTTCCCGTGCGCACTCGGCACGGTCAGCGCCGGCGCCAACGTGACGATCCAGGTGACCTTCGACATCGATCCGGCCACCACCGGTGACGTGACCAACACGGCCACCGTATCGACCAGCACGACCGATCCGGACGCCACCAACGACAGCGCGTCGGCCACGACCACGGTGGTGGCCGAAGCCGACATGGCGATCACCAAGACGGGTCCGGCCACGGCGATCGCGGGCACGACGGCGACCTACTCGATCACGGTCACCAACAACGGTCCCTCCGATGCGCAGTCGGTTACGGTGGACGATCCCACGCCGGCGGGCTACACGTTCAGTGGCGCCACCGCACCGTGCGGCGGCGGTTTCCCGTGCGCCCTCGGCATGATCGCGGCCGGTGGCAGCGTGGCGTTCGACGTCACCTTCTCGATCGCCCCGTCGACGCTCGGCGATGTGACCAACACGGCCACCGTGTCGTCGCCCACGACCGACCCGAACGGTGCCAACAATGCCTCGTCGGCGACCACCACGGTCGGTGCGGAAGCGGACTTGGGCATCACCAAGACCGGCCCGGCCACGGCGATCGCGGGCACGACGGCGACCTACTCGATCACGGTGACCAACAACGGTCCCTCCGACGCGCAATCGGTTACGGTGGACGACCCCACGCCGGCGGGCTACACGTTCAGTGGCGCCACCGCCCCGTGCGGCGGCGGGTTCCCGTGCGCCCTCGGCACGGTCGCGGCCGGTGGCAGCGTGGCGTTCGACGTCACCTTCTCGATCGCCCCGTCGACGCTCGGCGATGTGACCAACACGGCCACCGTGTCGTCGCCCACGACCGACCCGAACGGTGCCAACAACGCCTCGTCGGCGACCACCACGGTCGGTGCGGAAGCGGACCTGGCCATCACCAAGACCGGCCCGGCCACGGCGATCGCGGGCACCCAGGTGACCTACGACATCACGGTAACCAACAACGGCCCGTCCGACGCCCAGTCGGTGCAGGTCGCGGACCCGACGCCGGCCGGCTACACGTTTGC
>JAHVKF010000004.1 GCA_019800895.1 Halomonas denitrificans | reverse complement strand
GTTCTCGACCACGATCGTGTAGTCGATGACTTGCCCTGCGGCGGTCACCGGGTTCGGGCCGCCCGTCTGGGTCTTGGTGATCGTCAGGCTCGCCGCGGCGTTGACGGGCGTGGTCGCGGTGTCGGTGGTCGGGCCCGGCACTTCGTTGGTCGCAACCGATGCGCTGTTGATCAGGTCCGCGCCGGCGTCGATGTCCGCCTGGCTGACCGTGTAGCTGATCGTGTAGGTCCAGGTCTCACCGACGTCCAGCTGACCGTTCGCCGAGATGGACTCGGTCGGTCCGATCAGGGTGCCTGCGCTGCCGTTGGGCAGCGTGTCGGAGGTGCTGACGCCGGTCTGGGTCACGCTGCCGGTGTTCTCGACGACGATCGTGTAGTCGATCACCTGGCCAGCAGCGGTGACCGGGTTCGGGCCGCCCGTCTGGGTCTTGGTGATCGTCAGGCTCGCCGCCGCATTGACCGGCGTCGTCGCGGTGTCGGTGGTCGGGCCAGGAACCTGCGTCGTGGCCACCGAAGCGGTGTTGACGAGATCATTGCCGGCGTCGACGTCCGCCTGCGTGACCGTATAGCTGATCGTGTAGGTCCAGGTCTCACCGACGTCCAGCTGACCGTTCGCCGAGATGGACTCGGTCGGTCCGATCAGGGTGCCTGCGCTGCCGTCGGGCAGCGTGTCGGAGGTGCTGACGCCGGTCTGCGTGACCGCACCGGTGTTCTCGACAACGATCGTGTAGTCGATGACTTGCCCTGCGGCGGTCACCGGGTTCGGGCCGCCCGTCTGGGTCTTGGTGATCGTCAGGCTCGCCGCCGCGTTGACCGGCGTGGTCGCCGTGTCCGTGGTCGGTCCAGGGACCTGCGTCGTGGTGACACTCGCCGTGTTGACGAGGTCACTGCCCGCGTCGATGTCCGCCTGGGTGACCGTATAGCTGATGGTGTACGTCCAGGTCTCGCCCACGTCCAGCTGCCCGTTCGCCGAGATGGACTCGACCGGTCCGGACAGAACTCCGGCACTGCCGTCGGGCAGCGTGTCGGTGGCGCTGACCCCGGTCTGGGTCACGTTGCCCGTGTTCTCGACCACGATCGTGTAATCGATGACCTGGCCGGAGGCAGTGACCGGAGCAGGACCACCGCTCTGGGTCTTGGAGATGGTCAGCGATGGGGTCAATGCCACGACCGGGGTCGTCACGTTGTCCGTGTCGTTGCCGGGCACGGTATCGATCACCGTCGGCGGTGCGAAAACCGTCGCTTCGTTGTCGACCGACGTCTGCGCCTGCGCGCCCGTCGCGGCAAACAGCGTCAACCAGAGTGTCGCGGCCGCGGCGCGGGTAATCATCGTCTTGGTCGTCTGCATGATCATGTCCCGCTCGCGGTAACGGTGGCCTGGACGGTGAACGTCACCGAGGAGCCGACCGGGAAGGTCGGAATGACCACCCCCGGACCGGTCAGATCACCCACGGTGATCGGCCCTGCGGGGCAGACGGCGCCGCCCGACGCCGAACAGCTCACGCTGTTCAGGACAAGGCCGGCCGATGGTGTGTCCGTGACCACAGCACCGCCGGCCGCCTGCGGCCCGTTGTTGGTCACCACGATGGTGTAGGTGGTGGTCTGGCCCGAGATGAACGGCGAGGTCGGGTTCGACTTGTCGATCGCGAGATCCGCCCGGCAGGCCCGGCCCGCGTTGCCGCCCGGCCCGTCGGTCCCCGGGGCGATGACCACCGCCATCCCGGCTGCACCGGGACGCGCGCCGTGGGTCGGCCCACCCGGCGGCGAATCCGCCGTCGTGGTGACGCCCGGCGGGCCGCCCGCGACGTTGACCGATGCCGGCGCAGCGCTGGTCACGACGAAGCCGCCTCCACCGCCGCCGCCGGAGCCGTGCGCGGACGCTCCGGTTGCCCAGGCGTCGCCACCGCGTCCCCCGTCCGCTCGCACATCGAGCGTGGCCGACCATGTGCTTGCGATCACCGCGATGCTGCCTCCGGCGCCGCCGCCGCCGGCGCCGTCGTTGAGCGGGTTGTCGGTGGCGCGACCGCCACGGGCCGAGACGACCCCCGTTCCGGACAGCGTGCCGGCACGGATCATCACGATTCCGCCGCCGGCCGCCGCGCTGGACTGGACCGCCGTGCTGTTGTTGTTGTTGTCGCCGGCACCACCGCCGCCGCCGAGCACCAATCGCGAGATCGAGGCCGGTACGGAAGCGCCGCCGAAGCCCCACTTCTTGTCGGTCATGTTGCTGTAGTCGGGCAGGATCCCGGCATAGCCGGCACTGCGCCAGCCCGCCGCGCCGCGACCGCCGGCCCCGGCATTGCCGCCGCCACCGCCACCGCCGTTGTCCGAGCTCCCGTTCCAGAACGCCCCGCCGCCGCCGGCATTGCCAGGCGCGCCGCGGGCGTTGTTGCCCGACGTCGCGGTACCGGTCGGGTAGCCGCCCCACCCGGCACCGAGGTCGATGATGGCTGCGGTCGCGCCATCGGTTGCGGTCCGCTTCGTGCTCAGCAGTCTCGGCGTGCCTGCAATGCCCTCGCCCTTGCTGCCATGACGGGTCGGGTCGTCCCAGCGGAAGCGCTGGACCGCGTCGTTCGTGGCGCGCACGTCGCCGGCCCCGCCGCGGAATCCTGCGCCGTCGGCCCGGACGGCAAAGCCGTTGAAGTCGAAGCCGAATGCGGCGTCGATCGCGACGATGCCGCCCGAGAAGCCGTCCCACTCCAGCGCAGTCACGTTGCCGGTCAGGATTGCATTCAGCGCCTGCGGAACGCGCACGACCTGGAACGTCCGCCGACCCTGGGTCGGGGTCGCCGCCGCCTGCTGATAGGACAACGTGAGGGGCGTTGCCGAGAGATTCAGCAGCGAGGCGCTGCTCCCGGGACCGGCCCGAACGAACTCGTGGCGACCGGCGATGCAACCGGAGGCCGGGTCCGTGAACCCGCTGGCCGGCTCACCCGCCGCGCCGTTGCCGTAGAGCAGCGAGTCGCTGCTGTTGATGTTGGCGCACTGCATCTGGATGACCAGCACGAGGTCGCCCGCGGCAATCGGGGCCGCAGCGCCCCGGGGGCTGGACAGCGGAATGCTCGTCGATGCCGGACCGTAGCTGCCGGCCGACGGCGTGTAGTAGGTATTCACGACCCCCGCCAGCGACAGGTTCCCATCGGCTCCCGGCGTCGCGCACCGGTTCTGGGCATGGACCAGTCCGGGGAGCAGCAGGGCGGCCGCAAGAAGCGAGACCAGGAACCCGGGCGTCCGGCCCCGTGGGCGAACGTGGGATCTCGGGCCGGAAAACGGTCGTCGGGACGGCAGGTACGGCATCGGTCTGTTGGCTCCGGTTCGAACGCGGCGCCGGGTCGGAATCCGGCTTGCCGCTGGTCGACCCCGTCCGGCGTGCCTCATGCCGGCGTGCGATCGACCACGGTTCATGGAACCGACGCAAAACAACGCGTCGGCTGGATGCCAACAACTCGATGAATTCCCCGAAACCCCTTTGGTCGCGTGACGGTCGGCACGTTCCGGTACCCGGGAAGTGCCGGGCTTTGCGCCCTGCGACGGGAAAGGAGTATAGCGTCAAGGCGAGAGATGTCCAGCCATTTCTGAACCGAATGATGATGTCCGTAGCATATCGGGACCCAGTTTTGTGACGCGTATCACCGTCAAGCGTTCGGCGACAGGGGCGAGTTGGGTCAGTCGCAGGCCTTCGCAGGCGGCCTCGTGCGGCGATCGGAGCGGGGCCAACCGGAACCGGAACGAAAGCAGTCAATCGAAACGCGCCGGCCCGGGGCCGGCGCGTCGGGGGTGGAACGACCCTCGGCCGGTCGACCGAGCGTCAGGCGGAACGATGCGCTCCGCGGAGGCGCTCTCGCGACGCCGCGACGCCCGCCAGCAGCAGGATCAGCGCCAGCGCAACGACGCCCCACCGCTGCATCGTCGGCACCGCGATCGGCATGTTCAGCAGCGTAACCGCGCTGTCGCCATCATCCACGGCGCCGCCTCCCGGACCGGTTCCGATCGCGGTGGCGAAGTTCTGCAGTACGCCCTGTCGCAGCAGGACCGGCGTGATCTCGATGCTGCCGGTGCAGACGAGCACCTCGCCCGGAGCCAGCGTGGTCGGCTGGGCCGGCGTGCAGGCCAGCGTGTCGATCAGGCTGTCGACGATCTCGACATCGGCCAGGGTGACGTTGCCGACGTTGGTCGCGGTCAGCGTGTAGTCGACCGTTTCGCCGGCATCACCGAGGCCGTTGCCGTTGGTGTCGTTCAACACCGCATCCTTGACCAGGTCGATCGCCGGATCCTGCTGGATCGGCACGATCACCTGGGTCGAGGTCGGCGGGGTCTGGTCGCTGTCGGCCGTTGCATCGTTGATCACTTCGCCGGCATCGACGTCGGCCTGGGTCACCGTGTAACTGCCGGTGCAGACCAGCGCCTCGGTCGGCGCCAGCGTGGCCGGCTGGGCCGGGACGCAGGCCAGCGTCGGCAGCAGGCTGTCGACGATCGTCACGTTGGTCAGCGTCACGTTGCCCGCGTTGGTCGCGGTCAGGGTGTAGTCGATGACTTCACCGACATCGATCTGACCGTTGCCGTTCGGGTCGTTGACGTTCGCGGTCTTGACCAGGTCCAGAAGCGGATTCTGATCGATCGGCACCACGACCTGGTCGCTGCCCGGAGGCGTCTGGTCCGAATCGCCGGTGGCATTGTTGACCACGCTTCCGTTGTCGATGTCGGCCTGGGTGACGACGTATTCGCCGATCAACGTGCAGGTACCGCCCGGAGCGACCGATGCGCAGGGCGCGCTGCCGCCGGTCGGCGTGATCAGGTCGTCGACGATGGTCACGTTGGTCAGCGTCGCGTTGCCCGTGTTGGTCACGGTAACGGCGTACTCGAGCACGCTGCCGACCTCGATCGGGTCCGGCGCCGACGTCAGCACCTTGTCGACCACCAGTGCCGGGTTGTTGTCGACCGGCGTGGTGTCGCTGTCGTCGTTGTCGCCGGGCGTCGGATCCGGACCGTTGCTGCCGTCGTCGGCAACCGAGGCCGTGTTGTCGACCTGGTTGACGGCTACCGGCAGCGGATCGTCGATACGGACGCCGAACGCGACGCTGCCGCCCGAACCGGCGGGCACAGTACCCACCGCGAAGGAGCAGCTGCTTCCGGCCGACCCGTCGGGCACGCACGTCCAGCCCGCCGTGCTCGATCCGGCTTCGAAGGACGTGTTGGCCGGCACCGTATCGGTGATCACGACCCCGGTGGCGTCCTGGTTGCCGACGTTCTGGAAGTCCAGCGCGTAGACGACCACGCCGTCCGGTACACCGATCGCACCCCCGTCGTCCTTGACCAGCGTCAGGTCCGGCGTGGCGTCCAGGGGCGTGGTATCCCCGTCCGTGTTGTCGGCCGGAGTCGGGTCGGCGCCGTTCGCGCCGTCGTCGCCGACCGCGGCAGTGTTGTCGATCTGGTCCAGGCCCGGCGGTGCCGGATCGTCCACGGTCACTGCGAACAGTGCCGAGCCGTTGGCCCCGGCCGCGAGCGGCCCGATCGCCAGGGTACAGGCGCTGCCCGCGGACCCGTCGGGCACGCAGGACCAGCCCGGCGTGCTGGCACCGACCGCGAAGACCGTGCCGACGGGGACCGTGTCGGTCAGCACGACGCCCGTGGCGTCCTGATTGCCGACGTTGGCGTAGTCGAGCGTATAGACCACGGTGCCGCCGGGCACGGTGCTGACACCGCCGTCGTCCTTGACCAGCGTCAGGTCCGGTTGTGCGTTGACCGGGACCACCGTGGGGTCGTCGGCGCCGGGCGGATCCGGATCGTCGCTGACGCCGGGCGGCAGCTCGTCGCTGTCGAAGGTCGCCTGGTTGACCACTTCGGTCACACCCGGGGCCAACGGATCATCGATCACCGTGTCGTAGGTGATCGTCGCCGATCCGCCGGCCGCGATGCTCGGGATCGAGACCTGGACCACGGTGTCGCCGGCGGTGTTGCCGACGGCGACCGAGCCGCTGGACGTCGTGACGCTGCCGACCACCAGCGAGCTGTTGGCGTCCGGCACATCGTCGATCACGACATTCGACGCAGCACTCGCGCCGGTGTTCTGCAGGACCAGCGTGTAGCGAAGCGTGTCGCCCGGCGAAACGTCGCCGCTGCCGTCGGCATCGACCTGCAGCGCGTCGTCCTTCGACAGGGACAGGTCGGGCACCGCGATGCTGGCCGTCCCGTCGTCCGGCGGCAGGTCGCGCGCCGCCGGGTCCGCACCCGGAAGCGTATCGCCCCCGACCAGGTCGGCCGTGTTCGGCAAGGGGTTCGGCGATGGCGGCAGGACCGCCAGCGGGATATCGAATACCGCGCTGACGCCCGCACCGGCCGGCAGGGTGCCGTCGGGAGAGACGGCACCGGCGGCAGTGCGGAAGTTCAGGGTCTGCTGACCGACCGCCGGCGTGTCCGGCGAGAGCACCAGCTCGAAGCCGGCAGGCACCGACACCGGCGAGAACCCGGACAGGTCCCAGTCGGCCTCGTCGAACACGTCGCTGACATCCAGGTCGTAGGCCGGTGCGGTGCCGCTGTTGTCCAGCGACAGCGCGATCCGGACCACGCCGTCGTTCTGCAGCGTCATGGTCTTGTCCAGCGCTACGGCGGGCTCGACGACCTCGACGTCGGCCGTGTCCTCGAGGCTGTCGCCGACGAACGTGAACACGCCGCGATTGGTCAGCAGCGTGCCGTCCACGTTCGCGCCGACGTCGACCACGCGACCGACGATCTCGACGACGATCCGGTCGGCCGGACTGTCGATGCCGTCCGGGGCATTGGTCACGTCACCGAACTGGAACCGCACCGTATCGTCGAGTCCGTCGCCGAGCTGGTTGTCCTCGAACACCGGTGTGCCCGGCAGTGTGGTCGTGATGTTTCCACCGACCAGAGTGACGGTCGCACCGATCGCTTCGACCACGCCAGCGGCGGACGCCGGCAGGAAATCGACCAGCTCGGCCGAGTTGGTGACACCCTCGGGGAACACCAGGGTCAGCTCGTAGGTGACGGTCTCGCCGACGGTCAGATCGAGCAATGCGGGATCGTTCTGCGCCATCCCCGTATCGGGCTGGCTCGTATCGACCGCGACCTTGACCAGCGTCGGCGCGATGACGGTGACCTCCGCGGTGTCCGAGTCGGCGCCCTGGCGCGTTTGCCCGGCCACGAACACCGGTTGCGAGTCGTAGAGCAACTCGGCCATGTTGACCAGCGTGTCGCCCGGCGACACGGTGTTGTCGACGGTGAACTGGTACTCGATGAAGCAGGTCGCGGTGGCCTGGTCGAGAACCGGCACATCGAAGGCGATGACCGGTGCGCCGCTGGAGTCGGTGATCAATCCGGGGCAATCGGACACCACGGAGCCATCGCCGCCCCAGCTCAGGCCCGTCGGCAGCGTGTCGGTGATCGTGACGTTGAACGCGTCCGCGGTACTGGCTGGCGTGTGCGTCACGACGAGTCGTGCAGTGACGGTGTCGCCGGCGTCGACGAACCCGTCGGCAGGATCGGTGACGGTCTTGGTCAGGGCCACGGAGGGCGCGACCAGGTCGACCGGCGCCACACCGCTGACCGTGCTCGAGGTGGTCGACAGGGTCGCTTCGTTGAGCTGGTCGACATCGCCGCTCTGGTTGGCGGCCACGTCGAGAACCACAGCGATCACCTCGAACACCATCTCGTCGTCGGCATCGGTGACGCCGTCGGCGGTGTTGAGCACGTCGCCCAGCGTCCAGGTCGCCCGGTCGTCGATCGTGTCTCCATCCATGTCGGACGGTGTGCCCGGGTCATTGACTTCCGGGAGGCCGGCACCGGACAGGTTGGCCCCGACCGACACGACCCGCGAAGACAGGAGTTCCAGCACCGATGAACCGGTCGGCAACTGGTCCGTGACCACGGCGGACTCGCTGGTGCCTTCCGGGAACTGCACGGTGAAGCGATAGGTCACCTGTTCGCCGATGGTCAGATCATCCGGCGCGCCGAACTCGCCGTTGCCGGTACTCGGCTCGCTGGTGTCGAACACCTGCTTGACCAGGCCCGGCTCGGTGACCAGGATCTGGTGGTCGTCGTTTGCGCTGTTGGTGCGCTCGTCGGCGTTCGCACCGACCGCCGAGGTCCAGCTGACGTCGGCGGTGTTGGTCAGGGTTTCACCGGGGGACACGGTCGGGTCCAGCGTCGCCGAGTACTCGATGACGATGATTTCGCCGACGGGGATATCGGTCCAGCCCAACGCCACGGTATTGCCGCTGCTCGTGTTGGTCGCGAAGGGCGGAGAACCCGAGGTCTGGGTGATGCTGCCGACATTCAGGGTCAGATCGGCCGGCAGCACGTCCTGGAGCACGACGTCCTGGGCGTCGGCCGCGGAGCTGCCGCTGTGCTGGATGCTCACGGAGTACAGCACGGTATCGCCGGCGTCGCCGGAGGTGATGCTGCCGCTCTTGACCACGGTGAGGATGGGCTCGACCACGTCGATCCCGGCATTGGCCGAGGCGTTCAGGCCCGGACCGAACTGGACCAGGGCGGTGTTGGTCAGCGGATCGCCGTTGGCGTTCGCCGGCACGTCGACCAGGGTCGCGTCGACCTCGATCACGATGCGGTCTCCCGCATCGACCACGCCGTCCGGTGCATTGGCGACCTGGCCGAAATCGAAGCTGACCGTGTCGGCGATCCCGTCTCCGAGCTGCGCATCGCTGATCACGGCCGGCGGCGAGGGGTCGTCGGCGGTCAGGTTGGAACCGATCGGGAGGACGCGAGCAGCGTCGATCCGCATCACGCCATTGGTGAACGGCAGCGTGTCCGTGAGGACGACCTGCGGCGTCGTGCCTTCCGGCAGGGTCGCGACGATCTCGAAGGTCGCCTGCTCGCCGATCACGAGGTCCTCGACCCCGGCGCGGAACCGGCTGTCACCGGTCTGGGCTTCGCTCGTGGCGATCACGCTCTTGACGATGCCCACGCCGGGGATCGACACGGGCGCCGGGTCGGACGCGCTGTAATCGTTGACGCCGCCGGAGCCGTCGCGTTCGCCGTCGGCGGCACCCGGGCCACCCGGGACGATCGAACCCGTCGGATTCGGTGCGGTGCCCGCGGCCGGCAGCGAGGTCCAGACCGCGTTGGCAACGTTGGTCACGGTGGTTCCCGGCGCGACGCCGTTGGTCAGCGTGGCGTCGAAGGTCACCTGGATCGAGCAACCCGGGGCGACCTCGTCGAAGGTGATGTCGATATCGTCACCGACCGTGTTGTCGATCGTCGTGAGACCGGGGCAAGCGCTCGGCGTCACGGTCAGGTTGCTCACGCCCGCCAGACCGGACGGCAGCGAATCGGTCAGCCGGAATTCGTGGGCCGGACTGACGTTGCTGCCGGCGGCATTCGCGATGTCGATGGTGAAGGCGATGACATCGCCGGCGTCGCCGGTCGTCGGCGACGCCGACTTGGCGAAGGCGATGGCCGGTTCGGCGATGCGCACGGCAACGTTCGGTGCGTTTGCAGCGATCGGCGATCCGCCGCTGCGGATCTGGAAGCTGTTGTTGCGCGTCACGCCCTGCTGGTTGCCGGTGCTGTTGAGCACCAGTGCGTTGAACTCGACGAGCAGGAACTCGTCGTCGACGTCGTCGTCCGCGTTCTGCACGTCGCCGAAGGAGAAGATCGGATCCGTGCCGTCGCCGAACGGTCCGCCGAGGACGTTGGCCGGCGGGATGGCCGTGGCCACCGCCGCGCTGGAAACGGAGCCCGGATCGCCCGACGCGCCGTTCACGTTGCCCACCGGGAAGCCGCTTGCGCTCATGCCGCCCCCGTTGCTGACGAAGGTTGCGCGCGCGGTCCCGTCGTCGACGAAGCGCAGGCCCGTCGGCAGCAGGTCACGCAGGTCCAGCGACGCAATCTCGCCCTCCGGGATGCGTGCGGCCAGGCGGTAGCGAACGATCTCGCCGATCGCCGCGCGGGGCGGGCTCGCGCCGTCCGACGTGCCTGGCTCGGAACTACTGATGAAGTACTTGCTTGCAGCAGGCGGTGCGGTCGTCACGCGCGCCTGGTCTTCCTGGAACGGGAAGGCGGGAGCGCCCGGTTGGCTGGCCCAGTCCATGCGAGCGGTGTTCGTGATCGTGGTACTCGGCGCCACCGTGCCGACCACTTCGCAGTCCTGCGTGACCAGCGCCGTATCGGCGCCGAAGGGCGGACCGCTGCCGCCGCTCGCGGCCAGCGGATCGGTCAACTGCAGGCCACCGGCCAGTGTGCCGGAGAACGCCAGCGGCGCGCCCGTGCCGTCGGTGACCGAAACCAGCGTGCAATTGGTCAGTTCCGGCGCGCCCGCATCAAGAATGGTGACGTCGAAGGCCTGCGCGGAACCGACGTTCTCGGCGGTGATCACGTAGGTGATGCGATCGCTCGCGTCGGCGCCGACCAGGTCGCCGTCGACCGGCTGGCTGGCCGGCGGAGGAGAAATCGTGCCGTTTCCGTCGGTCCCCGATACGCCCTTGGTCACGCGCATGCTCGGCGCGCCGACGTTGAAGTTGACCGGACCGGTGCCGACCGCGACCGCGCCCGGCGTGTTCTCCGAACGCGCCAGCAGGATATTGGTCAGGAACAGGCCGTCGGCGAAGGGGTCGTCGGTGACCGTGACGAACAGATCGACCTGGATGGTTTCACCGGTCGTCGAAGTGAGATCCGGCCAGTCGATGAACAGCGCGTTCTGGGCCGCGTTGATCGAAATGCCGGTCGGCGTCAGCCCCGCCGTATCGTCGGGCCCGTAGACGACGTCGTTGCCGAAGGTCAGGTTCACGTCCGTGACGTCGAAAACCGGCAGCGGCAGGTAGTCTTCGAAGCGGATCGCGCTCGTGTCGCCGGCCGGCACCTGCTTGGTCAGGCGGAACTGGACCACCTCACCGGGCACGTAGAACGGCTGCGGGTTGACGATCTCCTTGGTCAGGCCGACGGGAATGATCCCGACCGACGCGCCGCTGCCGTTGTTGCACGAGTTCGCGCCCTGGACCAGCGAATAGTCCATGTCGACCGTGTTCGGCAGCGCATCCGACGACAGCACCGGCTCGCCGGTGTTCTGGTAGTCCTGCCGGATCTGCGCGTCGTAGGTCAGCGAAATCGACGTGCCGCGACCGAGCGTCCCGGCGGCTGCGCCGATGTCGTAGACCACCGTGGTGGTGAAATCGCCGTTGACCGTGACCGTCGGCGTGATCGGGACGGACCCGCCGTTGACGACCAGGTCGTCGTGACCGACGAAATCGATGCCGTCGGGGATGAGGTCGGTGACGACGAGGGCGTCGGCATCACCGGAATCGGTCACCTGGAACGAGAGGGTGTAGCGAACGGCGTCGCCGGGCACGCCCTGGCCCGGCGATGCGCCCTTCTGTACCACCACGTGCTCGGCCGAGACCGTGGTGTCGGCGGTCGCCGCTGGCAGCGCCTGGGCCGGGCCGGACGGCGGTACGTAGCTTGCCTGGACCGACGCGTCGTTGACCTGCGAGCGGACGTCGCAGAAGGTCTCGTCCAGGATGTCGACGATGTACCCGGAATAGGTGACCTGGACATCGCTCCCCGAGGTCGTGCCCACGGTCGCGCCCGAGCAGGTGACTTCCAGCGAGCCGCCCGGGCTGGCCAGCGACGGGGTCTGGGTCACGCTGCAGCCCGACCCGCCGGTCACGTTGACGCTGCCGATGAACTGGAAATCCGCCGGTAGTTGATCGCGGATCGTCAGCGGCTGAATCGTTGCCGTATTGGCGATGTCGACGGTCAACGTGTAATCGTAGGGCCAGCTCGTGCCAGGCGGCCGCTCGGACTCCGGCGCCGAATCGGTCTTGTCGAACAGCAGCACGGTCGGCGTGACCGGCCCGATGACCTCGGTGCCGATGATCGGACCGTTGTCGCCGGTCGCCGTATCGCCGAACTCGTAGACCGGGGTCAGCGAGACCGGCAGCGGCGAGCCGACGGTTGCCGACGGATCGATTTCGAGGCAGATGTCGACCGGAAGCGGCGGGCCGCCGGCGACCACCGACCCGACCGGAAACTCGAGGATGCGCAGCGAGTGCCCCTCGGTGCCGGTGACCGGCTGATTGATCAGCGGATCGGTCAGTTGATTGCCCGGGGCAGCCGGAAACGTTCCGACATCGATCACCGACCCGGCGCCGAACACATCGGCGCTGATGAAGTTCAAGCCCGGCGGCAGGTCCAGCCGCAGGTAGGGCCCGTAGCCCGGCGATCCGGTGTTGGTGAAGTTGGCCTGGAAACAGAACGATTCGCCGAGAAAGGACTCGGCCGGCACGTTCTCGTTCACGTTCGGCGTCTGGGCCAGCGCTGCACTCGGCAGCACGGCGAGGATCGGAAGAAGGCCAAGCGCAAGCAGACCGTTGCGCACGAATCGGCAGGTCGAAGTCGACGGCATGTATCTCGAATCCCGGGAAGTCTGGAGTATCAGCATAGCAAGCGGCGTGCCAAGCCGGTCAACCGGGGATTTCCCTCAGCGCGTCCGACGCCGGCCTGACACTAAGCGTCAGTTTGTGCCGGCGTCGGCATTCACCGATGCCGCCACGACGCTCAGTCGCGCAGCTCGGGCCGATCGCGGAAGTGCTCCAGCGCCTCCGGATTGGCCAACGCCGAGGTGTTCTTGACTTCCCGTCCGTGGATGACGTCGCGGACCGCCAGTTCGGTGATCTTGCCGGAGACCGTGCGCGGCAGTTCGGGCACGGCGAGGACCTTCGCGGGCACGTGGCGCGGGGTCGTGTTCTCGCGGACCCGGGTGCGGATCTTCGAGATCAGCGCTTCATCAAGTTCCACCCCGTCGCGCAGCACCACGAACAATACGACCCGCACATCGCCGTCGTGGTCCTGACCGACACAGAGCGACTCCAGCACCTCGTCGAGCTTCTCGACCTGGCGATAAATCTCGGCGGTGCCGATCCGGACCCCGCCGGGATTCAGCGTGGCATCGGAACGGCCGTAGATCACCACCCCGCCCTTCGGCGTCAGGCGCGCGTAATCGCCATGGCTCCAGACGCCGTCGAACTTGTCGAAGTAGGCCGCGCGGTAACGGGCGCCGTCGGGGTCGTTCCAGAACCCCACCGGCATGCACGGGAACGGTCGTGAGCAGGTCAGTTCTCCGGTCTCACCGACGACCACATCGCCGTCGTCGTCGCGGATCTCCACCTGCATGCCGAGGCCCCGGCACTGCAGTTCGCCGACGCGGACCGGCAGCAGCGGGTTGCCCAGCGCGAAGCAGGAGACGATGTCGGTGCCGCCGGAGATCGAGCTGAGCTGGACATCCTGCTTGATGTCGCGATAGACGTACTCGAAGGATTCCGGCAGGAGGGGCGAGCCGGTGGACAGGATCGCGCGAAGCTGTTCGAGCCGATGGGATTCGCGCGGCTTGATACCGGCCTTGTCGCAGGCCGCGATCCACTTCGCGCTGGTACCGAAGACCGCGATGCCGAGCTCGTCGGCCAGGTCCCAGAGCCGGTTCCCGTCCGGATGGAACGGCGAGCCGTCGTAGAGCACGAGCGTCGATCCGACGGCCAGGCCGGAGACCAGCCAGTTCCACATCATCCAACCGCAGGTGGTGAAGTAGAAGAAGCGGTCGTCGCGCCTGAGGTCGGTGTGCAGCAGCAACTCCTTCAGGTGCTGGAGCAGCGTACCGCCGGCGCCGTGGACGATGCACTTCGGCACCCCGGTGGTGCCCGAGGAATACAGGATGTAGAGCGGATGGTCGAAGGGCAGCTGCTCGAACTCGAGGGGCCCCGCGTCGATGTCGATCCAGTCTGCCCAGGTCATCGCGGGCCGGCCCGCCGATGCGGGATCGACGCCCGGCTCCGCGTGCGGCACGATCACGACCTGCTCGACCGTCGGCAGCTCCGGCAGGAGCTCGCGGACGCGGGCCATGCAATCGTGGGTCTTGCCGTTGTAGCGGTATGCGGCGGCGACGATGAGTACGCGGGGCTCGATCTGGCCGAAGCGGTCGAGCACGCCGCGCACACCGAAATCGGGCGAGCAGGACGACCAGACGGCACCCACCGCTGCGGCGCCGAGCATCGCGATGACCGTTTCGGGCAGGTTGGGCAGGTAGCCGGCGACCCGGTCGCCGGGTTCGATGCCCAGCGCCCGCAGTCTGGCCGCCACCGCCGCGACCTGGCCATTCAGTTCGCGCCAGCTCAGGGATCGACGATCTTCGGGCTGCTCGCCGGCGAACTCGATCGCGATGCCGTCGTCCGCCCGGCGCAGCAGGTTTTCGGCAAAGTTCAGGCGCGCGTCGGGAAACCAGCGCGTGCCGGGCATCGCAGGCCAGTTCTCGGTCACCCGATCGCCGCGCGAGGCGGCCCGGACATCGCCGAACTCCCAGACCGCCCGCCAGAATTCCTCGGGCTGCTCGATCGAGAACCGGTACAAGCTGGCCGCATCGGTCACCGCGGGATCGAATCCCCGTGCGATGCGTTCGATGAAGCGGGTCAGGTGGGCGGACTGCGCGCGTTCGGCGGACGGCCGCCAGATCGGATCGGACATGCGAGGACTCGTTGCGAGGTCGAAATCGATCTGGAAGCTTACCGAACCGCGCCGCTGGTCGTCACCTGCACTTTCGGCCAGCGGCTCAGCGCGAGGTCCTGCGGCCCGGCGAGCGCCCCGTGGTTCGACCCGGAGCGCGGCGTGGCGCGCCGCTCGCCAGGCGATCGAGCAACGCGCCGACCGTATCGCTCTCGTCCTCCCGCAGAAACGCTTCGACCTCGTCGTGGCACGCCGCGGCATCGAGGCCCGTCAGCGCCGCCTTGACCGCCGCCAGCTGCCCCGGCGGCATGCTGAACTCGCGCACGCCCAGACCCATCAACAACGCCACGTAGCGCGGATCGCCAGCCATTTCCCCGCAGACCTGAACCGGCCGCTGGTGGCGCGCGGCACCCTCGACCACGCCGGCGATCAGGTCGATCACTGCGCGGCTGGCCGGGTCGAACAGGTGACTGACCCGCTCGTCCTGGCGGTCGACCGCGAGCACGTACTGGACCAGGTCGTTGGTGCCGATGGACAGGAAGTCCAGCGACG
The DNA here is from genome assembly GCA_019800895.1 of Halomonas denitrificans. NCBI lineage: Bacteria > Pseudomonadati > Pseudomonadota > Gammaproteobacteria > Oceanospirillales > Halomonadaceae > Halomonas > Halomonas denitrificans. Next base: position 145,873 of record JAHVKF010000004.1, on the reverse strand, counting down.
CGGCGAAGCGCTCGGCCTGCAGGGCCGCAGCCGGTGTCTCGATCATGCCGCCGATCTGCAGTTCCGGGTCGACGGCAACGCCCTCCCCCTCCAGCTGCTGCCGAACCGCCGCGATGCGCTCGCGCGCGGCGGACAGCTCGTCGAGCCGGGTCAGCATCGGCAGCAACACCCGTACCGGGCCGTGCTGGGACGCCCGCAGGATGGCGCGCAGCTGGTTCTCGAACAATTCGGACAGGGCCAGCGACATGCGGACTCCGCGCAGGCCCAGGGCGGGATTGGGCCCGGCGAAGCGGGTCAGCGAGGCCGGCAGCTTGTCGCCCCCTGCGTCCAGCGTGCGAATCGTCAGCGGCCGCCCGTCCAACGCCGCCAGCGCATCGCGGAAGGCCTCGTACTGGCGTTGTTCGTCAGGGACCTCATCGCCGCTGAACAGGAACTCCGTGCGCATCAGGCCGATGCCCGTCACGCCGGCGATCACGCAGCGCTCGATCTCCGGGACCTGCTCGGCGTTGCCGAACAACCGGAACCGCCGACCGTCGCGGGTTCGGTCCGGTTCGGCGAGAAAGCGCGCCAGCTGTCGGCGTTTGCGGGCGACCAGCTTCAGCTTGTCGCCGTAGTGGGCATGCAGGCTCTCGTCCCGGGTCGCCAGCACCGCGCTGTAATGACTGTCGATGATCACCGGCTCGCCTTCGCGCAACACCCGCATCGCGCGGCGCACGGCCATCACGGTCGGAATGCCGTAGGCCCGCGCGAGAATCGCGCTGTGTGACCAGGGCCCGCCGTGCTCGGTGATCAGGCCGGCCACACCCCGTTGCTGCAGCAGCACGACCTCGGCCGGGCTGAGCGATTCGGCCAGCACCACGGTGCCGTCCAGCGCTGCTGGCGTCCGCTCGGCCAGCAACCCGCTGCCGGCCTGGCGCAGCTCGCGCTGGAGCAGGCCGACCACCTGGTCCAGGTCTTCACGACGCAGCGCCAGGTACTCGTCTTCCATCTGCTCGAACTGCCTTCGCAGCGCTGCGGCCTGACGGTCCAGCGCCCATTCCGCATTGATGCCGTCGGCCCGGATTCGCGCGATCGCTTCGCCGACCAGCGCATCGTCCCGGATCATCATCCGGTGCATCTGGAGAAGGTCCGAGGCCGGTCCGCGCGTGTCTCCCGAAAGGTCGCGCTCCATGTCCTCCAGCGCCCTCTCCGACGACCGACTGGCTGCTTCCAGCCGATGCACCTGGGTGTCGATCTCGTCGCCCTCGACGTGATACTCCGGCAGCTCGAGTTCCCCCCGGCTCAGCAGATGGATCCGGCCGACGGCAATGCCGTCGGAGACGCCGGTGCCGCTCAGGGCGAGGATCACTGCTCTTCCCCGAAGCGATCGGCAACCAGGGCTTCGAGCGCATCGCAGGCGGCCTGCTCGCCGTCGCCGTCGCACTCGAGAACCAGTTCGCTGCCGCAGGGGGCCGCCAGCATCAGCACACCCATGATGGACTTGGCGTTGACCCGGCGGCCGTCCCGCTCCAGCCACACGTCACAGGGGTGCGCCGCGGCCGCCTGGACCAGGCGGCTTGCTGCCCGCGCGTGCAGACCGAGCCGGTTGACCAGCGTGACCTCCCGCCGGATCACGGCTTCTCTCCGGAGCCTTCGGTCCGCGACCGATCGGCGGCCGATCGCTCGATGGCGCGCAGACCGCCGGCCGCCACCATCCGGGCCAGTTCGGCCGGCTCCGTGTCGGCATGGTTCACCCCCCGGAGCAGCATCGGCAGGTTGACGCCGGTCACCACCTCCAGCCCCCGCGAACCGGCAAGCTTGACCGAGAGATTGTGCGGCGTTGCCCCGGGCAGGTCGGTCAGCAGCACCGCCGGCCCCCGATCGAGCTGCTCGTCGAGCCAGCGCGCGAGATCGGCCTCGATCCGCTCCAGGGTCTGTTCGAAGAAGAAATCGAAGGCCTCGCAGCCCGCTTCGGGGCCGACGATCTCGCGTGCGACCCGGACCAGCGCCGCGGCCAGGCCCGAATGGCCGACCACCAGGCAGCGGGTCACTGCTGCAACTCCCGGTGATGGGTCGTCACGGCCAGGCCGTTCTCGCGCCAGCGCGTCGCCAGCTCGTCGACCAGGTAGACCGAGCGGTGCCGCCCCCCGGTGCAGCCGATGGCGACCGTCAGGTGACTGCGCTGCTGTTCGGCCCAGGCCGGCAGCCAGCGGCGGACGAAGCCGTCGACGTCGTCGAGAAACTCGCCGACGACCGGCTCGGACTGCAGGTAGTCGCGCACCGGGCGCTCCAGCCCCGTCGCACTGCGAAGGCCCGGCTGCCAGTGCGGATTGGGCAGGCAGCGCGCGTCGAAGACAAGGTCGACGTCGCGCGGAACGCCCTGCTTGAACGCAAAGGACTCGAGCACGAGGTGCGAAACCTGCGACCGCCGGCCCGCTTCGACCAGGTCCCAGATCCTTCGCCTCAACTGGTGCAGGTTCATCGTGCTCGTGTCGATGACCGGTTCGGCATGATCGCGCAGAGGCGCGAGCAGCTGTCGCTCGCGTTCGATCGCCTGGGCCAGCGTCCGCTGGTCGGCCAGGGGGTGGCGGCGACGGGTCTCGGAATAGCGCCGCAGCAGAACCTCGTCGTCGGCCTCCACGAACACCAGTTCGACCGCGAAGGGCATGGCCTGGAGCACGTCGGGCAGGTCAGCGATCGCATCGATGCCGGCGCGGGCGTCCAGCCCCACCGCCAGGCGTCCGAAGCGTTCGGGGGACCCATCGATCTGTTCGGCCAGGGCCGGCAGCAGGGCCGCCGGCAGGTTGTCGACGCAGTAGAACCCCTGGTCTTCGAGCGCGTTCAGCGCCACGGACTTTCCACCGCCGGACAGTCCGCTGATCACGATCACCCGCACGGCGTCGCTCGCGTCGTTCACGGCTCGGGCTCGCGGCCCAGCAGGCGGCCGTGGCGCTCGATGAAGTCGGCCGTGGCGTCGAAGCCCTTGAGCTGCAGCATGAAGTTTCGCACCGCGGCCTCGGCAATGACGGCAAGGTTGCGGCCCGGCAGCACCGGCAGGAGAATCCGCGGAATGTCCATGTCCAGCACGGGCGCCGAGTCCGAACGGCCGGCCAGCCGGTCGACCGAGCTCTCGTCGCCGGGCTGCGGCTGGTGCAGGTGAAGGATCAGCCGAAGGAACTTGTTGGTCTTGACCGCCGCATCGCCGAACATCCGGCGGACATTGAGCACCCCGAGCCCGCGGACTTCGAGGCAGTCCTGCAGCGCCTCGGGGCAGGTGCCGTCGATGATGTCGGGCGTCATCTGGGTGAACTCGGGGCTGTCGTCGGCGATCAGGCGATGGCCGCGAGTGATCAGCTCCAGCGCCAGCTCGCTCTTTCCCGCGCCGGGATCGCCGGTGATCAGCACCCCGATGGTGAAGATTTCCATGAACACGCCGTGGACCACCTCGCGGTGGGCCAGCGCGCGGGCAACCTCGTACTGCAGCGTCGAGACCAGCTCCCAGGCCGGCCGCGGCGAGCGCAGCACGGGCGTGGCGCTGTCGCCGGCCAGTTCCTCGAGGTCGTCGCCGACTTCACCGCCGCCGGCAACCACCAGGGCGGCCGGCCGCATCGAGCAGATTTCGGCAATCGTCTCCCAGCGCTGCCGGGCGTCGAGCTTGTCGAGCCACTCCTGCTCCTCGGCACCGAGGACCTGGACCTGGTTGGGATGGATGAGGTTCAGGAACCCGACCAGCGACGGTCGCGCCCGGAACGACGCCACCGACAGGGTGCGTCGGCGCGCTTCGCGGCGTCCGCAGACCCAGTGCAGTTCCAGCCGCTCGCCGAGGCGCTCCACCAGTTCGGAGACGGCGAGCGTCTGGCTCACGGGTCCTGCTCGTCGAGCACGCGCAGCAGTTCGTCGGAGGTTTCCAGCGTTCGCAGGCGCTCGCGCTGGTCCGGGTCGGAGAACAATTCGGCGATACCGGCCAGCAGCTTCAAATGCGCTTCGCTGCAACTCGACGGTACGGCCAGGGCAAAGAACAGGTCGACCGGCTCGGCGTCCGGGCTGTCGAAATCGATCGGGCGCTTCAGACGAAGCAGTGCGCCGACGGCGCCGGGCTGGTCGACCCGGCAGTGCGGAATCGCCACCCCGTGACCGAGACCCGTCGAGCCCAATCGCTCCCGCTGGCACAGGCCCTGGAAGATATCGCGACCGGGAGCGGCGTCGGGTGCACTGCCGAGCAGGGCGGCCGCCTGCTCGAGCAGCGACTTCTTGCTCGAGATCGTCTGGTCCAGCGAGACGCGGTCCAGCACGAGCAGATCTGCAAGTCGCATGATGGGGCGTTCGGTTCGGGGTCGAGCGGGTCGGAGCGCTGGCTGGTGATCAGCCGGCTTCGGCGCGGCGCTCGTGGCGATGGTGGTCGGTGACCTTCTGCTTGTGTCGACGAACCTGGCGGTCCAGCTTGTCGACGAGCAGGTCGATGGCGGCGTACATGTCCTCGGCATCGGCGTCGGCGTGGATGTCCTGCGGACGCCCGCCGACGCTGACGGTGCCCTCCGCGAAGTGCTGGACGCGCTCCAGCCGGAGAACGATGTGCGCGGAGATCAGGTTGTCGAAGTGACGGTGCAGGCGCTCCAGCTTCTCGGAAACATAGGCGCGCATGGCCTGGGTGACTTCCACGTTCTGTCCGCTGACTTCGATCTGCATGATGATCTCCTTTCGATGATCCGAGGGCCGACTGCGCACGCGGCGCGGAGGCCGACCCGAGGAGTGCAATGGTATACCAGTCGCGGGCCGTCTTCAGCCCGCCCCACCGCGAAGCCGTGCGTCGCGACGCCGCCGGGCCGAGTTCGGGATGCCGAGCTGTTCGCGGTACTTCGCGACCGTCCGGCGGGCCAGCAGCAGCCCGTCTTCGGCGAGACGGTCGACCAGCGCCTGGTCCGATAGCGGCCGGCCCGGGGGCTCTTCGGCGATCAGGCGCTCCAGCCGGGCCTTGACGGCTGTCGCCGACACCGGACGGCCGTCGCGGGTCGGGATGGCGACCGAGAAGAAGTACTTCAGTTCGAAGGTACCGCGCGGCGTATGCATGTATTTTCCCGTCGTGGCCCGCGAAACCGTCGATTCGTGCACCTCGACGCGCTCGGCCACCTCTTTCTGCAGCAGCGGCTGCATGCCGACATCACCGTGCTCGAGAAAGCCCTCCTGGTGCGCGACGATGGTCTCGGCCACCGAACGGAGCGTGTGATTGCGCAGTTCCAGGCTCGAGATCAGCCACTGGGCCTCTTTCAGCCGGTCCTTCAGGTAGCTCTTGTCGTCACCGAGGGTCTTCTTGATCAGCTTGACGTACTCGTCGTTCAACCGCAGCCTCGGGTCGTTGTCGCGGTTCAGGCGGACTTGCCAGCCGCCGTCGGCCGGGAACACGTAGACGTCGGGCACCAGGTAGTTCTCGTCGTCGCGCCCGTAGCGCAGCCCGGGTCGTGGGTCCAGCCGCCGGATGACCGCCAGAGCGCCCTCGACGTCCTCGACCTCGAACCCCGTCCGGCGCGCGAGAAGGGCGGCATCGAGATCGCCCAGGTCGTCGAGGCAATGGTCGATCAGGTGCTGGGCCAGGCCGCGGTGCGGCGTCTCCGACGGCAGGGTCCGCAGCTGGATCGCCAGGCACTCCTTCAGGTCCCGGGCGGCGACTCCGACCGGCTCGAAGTGCTGCACGCGCTCGAGCACGGCGGCGATCTCGTCGATCGAGACCAGCCATTCGGGGGCCAGCGACGCGCGCAGCGTCGCCAGATCGTCGGCGAGGTAGCCGTTGTCGCGCAGGGCGTAGATGATCGCCCGGGCGATCGCCTCGTCCTGTTCGGAGAAATGGGCCAGATTGGCCTGCCACAGCAGGTGATGGGTCAGCGACTCGTCGTCCGGGTCGCTGATGAAGCGGTCGTAATCCGGCGCTTCGCCGACCTCGGAGAACCCTTCGGGCAGGTCGTTCCAATCGTAGTCGTCGAAGTCCCGGGAAGAATCGGCGCCTTCGTCTCCCGAGGCGTCGGCGGACGCTTCGTCGGCGCCGTACTCGGACTCGGCCGCGCCCTGCTCGCCAGCGCTGCGGTCGTCCGCATCCGGCGCCCCGTCGGCATCGAGTTCGAGCAGCGGGTTGGATTCCAGCGCCTGCTCGATGTGTTCACGCAATTCGAGCCGGTTGAGCTGCAGCAGCGCGATCGCCTGGCGCAGCTGCGGGGCCAGTTTGAGCTTCTGGCCGAGCTTGAGCTTGAGTCCGGTCTGCAGTGCCATGCCTGCATTGTAGGGCAAGAATCGCCGCGCCCCGCCGGGCCCCGGCGCGCCGATGGCCGGTCAGAGGTGAGCGAGCACGCGCTGGCGAGGCCCGGCCAGCGGATCGGAGCGGATGAAGGCCATGACCCGATCGAGGTAGTCGGGATGCAGCCCCAGCAAGCGCTGCATCGATGCCTCGCCGGGGGCCAGTCCGAGCGGACCGAAGCTGGCCTGCCCATGGTGCGCCACGAACGCCGAATCGCAGAGCACGTGGCGCCATCCGGCGCGGGTCGCTCGCATGCACCAGTCGTTTTCTTCCCCGTAGCCCCGGCCGAAGGTCTCGGCATCGAACGACCCGATCTGCTCGAGGCAGGCCCGGCGGAGGAACATGCAGAAACCGACCGCGGTCGGCAGGTCCGGATAGCACGGCTCGACGGCCGCGCAGGCGGCCGCCCAGCGCTCGACGTCGTCCGGCACCGGCGCCGCCTCGCAGAAGGTCGGCAGGGAAACGATTTCCCCGTTGTTGGTCCACGGCGTGACCGACGCGATCGCGGGATCGGAGGCCGCGCAGCGCCGGATTCGCTCCAGCCAGTTGCCGGCCGGAACCGTGTCCGAATTCAAGAGCACCACGTCGTCGGAAGCGGCGCGCTGCATGCCGAGGTTCACGGTGCCGACGAAACCGAGGTTGCGCGGATTCCGCTCCACGGCCCAGGCCGGATCACAGGCCGCGTCGAGAATGCCCTCGATGGCCGGGTCCGTTGACGCGTCGTCGATGACCAGGACCCGGGCCGGGTCGCCGTCCAGCGTTCGGCGCAGCGCACGCAGGCAGCGCCGGGTCTCGTCCGGCGCGTTGAACACCGGCACGATGACGGTCAGGCCGGGAGGACTCACGGCTCCGGCGACTCGGCCGTGCGCCAGCGATGCGGCAGGGTGACGAGGCCCAGCGAACGACTGCGCCCGGAGACCGAGAATTCGCGCTCCAGCGTGTCCTGCAGGCGGAGCCCTTCCGGGTCCATGGCGTGCGCACGGACCACGTAGCTGCCCGGAAGCAGCGCCAGGTCATCGAAATCGATACCGATCGTGTAGCGCCCGTCCGCGCGGCGCTCGAGCTCGACGCCGTCGTGGTCCGAGGCGACGCCGAAGACCGGCGTGCCGTCGGCCCGTACGATGCCGACCAGGGCCTGGGGCGCGCGATCGTCGGGCGAACGAAGCGCAAGGTCGACGGTAAGCGTCTCTCCGGCGGCGAGGTGGACCGGCCCGTCGTCGCGGCGAGGACCGAGTTCCAGCGCATCGACACGATAGCGGGCGCCGTCGGCCCGCTTTCGCCCGGACTTGTCGCGTGCCTCTGCATCGCGCCGCTCGTGCCAGGCGAGGTAGCCCTGGGTGACGTCGAACACGTCGCCCCAGGCACGCGCCCGCCCGTGCTCGAGCCACAACGCGTGCCGGCACAGCTTCTGCACCTGATACATGTTGTGCGACACCATCAGCAGCGTGCCGCCGTCGGCAAGGTAGCGCTCGATCCAGCGGATGCACTTCTTCTGGAACGACTCGTCGCCGACGGCGAGCACCTCGTCGGTGATCAGCAGGTCGGGACGGACCGAGGCGACCACGGCAAAGCCGAGTCGGACGACCATGCCCGAGGAGTAGGTCTTGATCGGTTCGTGAATCGCCTCGCCGATATCGGCGAAGGAGAGAATGTCGTCCATCCGCTCTTCGACGTCGCTCCGTGACAGGCCGAGAAAGGCGGCGTTCATCCTGAGGTTTTCCAGCCCGGTGGATTCGGGCTCGAAGCCCGCGCCGAGTTCGAGCAGCGCGGCGATCGACCCGCGTCGCTCGATCTCGCCCTCGCTCGGGGCCAGTACGCCGGTGATCAACTTGAGCAGGGTCGACTTTCCCGCCCCGTTGGCACCGATGATGCCGACCGATTCACCGGGCAGGACCTCGAAATCGATGTCGCTCAGGACCCGCTTGTCGCCTTGCGTGGTCCCGGAGCGCAGGATCTGCAGTACGGCGCGCCATCGGTGGCTGCCCGGCCCGCGGGAGGGGTAGGCCTTGCCGACGCCGGAAACGCGCAGCAGCGGCGCCGTCACAGGTAGTCCTCGAAGTACGGCGCCAGCCTGCGGAAGAACGAGCGCCCGAGCAGAAACGCACCCCCGCCGACGGCCAGCATGATCCAGGTCGAGCGGCCGGGCAGGAGGGCGCCCTCCAGCAGCGCAGCCCGGAGGTCGTTCATCAGGCCGGCCACGGGATTGAGCAGCCACAGGTCCTGCCAGTTCTCGGGCAGCATTTGCGGCGCATAGAGAATCGGGGTCAGGAAGAACCAGAACATCAGGAGCGTGGGCAGCAGGGTCTCGAGGTCGCGGAAGAACGGCCGCAGTCCGGCCGCGATGAAGCCGAGGCCTGCGGCCAGGCCGTACAGCGCAGCCAGCGTCACCAGCGCGGCAGGCAGGCCGCGCCAGGTCAGGTCGACGCCGAACAGCGGCAGCGCAAGCAGAACGGCGAGATAGCCGAGACACTGGAGCAGGAAAGCGGTGGTGGCATTGCTCAGCGCCAGCAGTTCGCGCGGGAGAGCGACCTTCGCGATCAGGTTGGCATGCTCCGGCATGCTCGCGGTGGCGCGCAGGATCGCGTCCTGGAACGCCAGCCAGGGCCACATCGCGATCGCCAGCCAGGCGACGAAGGGGATGTCCATGCCCTCGGGCACCCGCGCCCGGAAGATCACCCCGAACACCACGGCATACACGCCAAGCAGCATCAGCGGCGTGAGAACCGTCCACAGCCAGCCGGAACGGCTGCCGACGAACCGGGTCCGCAGGTCGCGGCGAATGAGTTCGATCAGCATCGGAAACGGCTACCTGGGCTGGAATCCTGGCCTATGGAGTGCTCGAGATCGATCGGGCCGACACAGCCGACCTTCGGACGGCAGGACCGACCTGTCGCCGGTTCATGGTCAGCGCCCTGCTGCCGATCCCCGGTCATCGTATACCCGATCGTGTCTGCGTGCCGACCGATCCCGCCGTTCGAGCGTCGGAACCTTCGCTCCTCGGGACCGGCCATCGACCTGCAGATCTTCTCGCTCTCCGCGCTCCCGCAGCGCGGGACGGCCCGGCATCGGGTCGCGGTGGCGGATTCGACGAAACGCGGCCGACGGGAGCCAGCGTCGCCGGAGCAGTCGCTCGGGCGGGTTAGCGGAACGGCGGGCGTCGGGATGGCAGCCGCGGGGCCGGCCGCCGCTCACTCACTCGAAGGGATAACGTTCCAGCACTTCGGCGACGCCGCCTTCTACGATTTCCAGGTCCTGCGCGTAGTACGACCGCAACAGCCGCTCCACGATCTCCTGGGCATGCTGCTGGCGAGCTTCTTCACGCAGCTGATCGGCGACTTCCTCGAAGTCGCGGATCCGCTCGGACTGGCGGTCGTGGAGCACGACGACGTGCCAGCCGTAGCCCGACTCGACCAGTTCGACGTCACCGGGCTCGAGCGCGGCCAGGCCGACGCGGAACCGCTCGTCGAGGCGGGCCGTTTCGATCTCGTCGAAGCGGCCGCGGTTGTTGACCACACTCGGATCATCGGAGTGCTCGGCCGCCAGCTCGGCGAAATCCTCACCGCTCTCGATCCGTTCGAGCAGTTCGGCGGCGCGCGCCCGGGGATCCGGGTGGTTGGCGATGAGCAGGTGCGAGAAGCTGACTGTCGGTTCGGCCGTGAAGCGGTCGCGATCCAGCTGGTAGAGCTCGCGGGCCTGGTCGGTGTAGTCGTCGAGCGACTGTTCCGCGATGATCCGGTCACGGTATCGCTCCGCCAACCAGGTCGAGACCATCAGGTAGAGCTCGGCCTCGACGAGTTCATCGTCGAGCGCACCCTCGGCGATCGCCCGATCGGCAAAAGTGCGGATCTGCAGCTGGTCCTCGATCAGTTTCTCTAGCCGGGCCGGCCCGTTGACCACGTCGGGTCGGGCGTCTTCCGGGATCGCCTGGAGGCGGGCATCGAGCTCGAGGTGGGTCAGCCGCGCCTCACCCCGTCGGGCCAGCACGGAGCTCGAAAAATCGATGTCCAGCGAGCGCTGGACATCTTCGGCGAAGGTGGGGCCCGGTAGCACGGGCCCCAGCAACATCAAAACGCCGGACAGCAGGAGCGGCCCACCGAACGATGGGTTCTGGAAGCGCGACATCGGCAGCCTCAGTTCGCGGTGACGAGGTCGCCACAATCGGCCGGACGGGCGGTTCCCGGCGGAATGTCACACTGCCACTGGAACGGCGGCTGCGAGATGGTCGTATGCAGCGCGTTCAGGTAGTAGGTGGTGTTCGGCTCGAGCTCGCACTCGTTGAACAGACCGCTTGCGGTAGTGACCTCCCAGTTGATGCCGCCGTTGGTGATCAGCTTCTTGCAGTCGCTGTCTTCCTGGTCGAGGAAGTCGCCCGGGCACTGGCTGAAGGTCACCAGCGTCTGACCGAAGTTGAAGGAGCTCTGTGGATTGTTCAGCTCGAATCGACCCGAAGTGCCCGTCGGCACGCCGGCGGTCGTAAACTCCAGGCTGATGTACTGGTCGCGCTGGGTCTTCCAGTAGGGCGAACCGCTATCCGGGAACGGACCACCGAACACGTCGCCCCAGGTCAGCGTCGGATCACTGAAATTCTGGTTGAAGATGTTGGACAACGCGGTCGTGTCCTGCGTCAGACCGGCCGGCGGCACGCGACCTTCGTCGATACAGTTCTGCGGTCCGCCGCCCCCGCCCGACACCACGGTGAAGCTCACCTGACGCGTATCGGTGACCGGGCCGTTTTCGCACAGCAGGTCGGCGATGTAGTCGTCGGGCGACAGGCTGCCCGTGTTCACCGACTGGTTGCCCTGCGGCAGCTTGCCGGTGCTGTTCCAGGTGGTACCGGTCAGGCCCGAGCCGGTGCATTCCCACGCACCGCGCGAGTTCCAGCTGAAGCTGACGTTGCCGCCCTGGCTGACCGAAGTCGGCGAGGCGCTGAACGACGTGATGTCGACCTGGACGTCATCGCAGTTCGCGGTACCGGTGCAGGCCTGCGGGTCCAGTGGCGTGGCCGTCAGGTTGCCGGTCACCGGATCGACCTGGACGCTGGTGCCGTCCTGCAGGACGATTTCGGTGTTGGTGTCGTTGTTCAGCAGGATGCTGGACGACTGCGCAATCGCCACGTTCGCACCGCCCGTGCCGATCACGGCGGCGAGTGCTGCGGCGATGGCAGCGGGAAGAGCGGCGGCCAGGGGGCGTTGTGTAGTCATGGGATGTCCGTTCATGAAATCTATTTGAACCTCAGAGGTGGCTTTGGACACGGACTGTGTCGTGCCTTCGTTTCGCCATTTTACGACAGCGGAAATTAAGAAAGGTTTAAGTGGGTTACGCCACTCCCGAAAAGGGAAAGGGCCGCCCGGAGGCAGCCCTTTCGTTGTTCGCAGTCGGGGCCGGAGGCCGACCCGGACTGTGGATCCAACCGTCCCTTACGGGCTCGGCGGGACGAACGCCTGCAGGTCACGGCTACCGCGGTGCTTGAACGTGCCACCGTAGTTGGCCAGGACGGTGCCACCGCCCAGCGTGCCGTTCGAGTAGGTGTTCACCCAGAAGCCGATCGTCGGCAGGCCGAGGTACTCGACCAGGCTGCCGGTGCTCGGATCCGAAGCCGGACGCGTCGCGTTGTCGAACGAGAAGCGCACCCAACCATCGGTGAAGCCGGAATCCAGGACCGGGAAGGTCGTGAAGCGCGGCTCAGCCAGGATTTCGGTCGCGTCCGGAGCCGAGGCACCGTCGGCGAAACGAATCACGTTGGCCTCGTAGCACAGCTCGAAGTCGTTCGGGCCGGGGCCGTCGGGCGGCGGCGGCGAAACGATCGGGCCGATGATGACCGGGTTGGCCGGAGCTTCTTCACGATCCCAGAATTCGAAGTCGACGACTTCGCAGGCGCCGTCCGGACCCCAGGTGGAGGTGAACGGAGCGACCGGCGTGGTGTCGATGGCGAATTCCGGATCCACGTAGAAACGCTTGGTCGGGAAGTTGACGACCCACTCGGACTGAGCGTTGATCGACGGATCCACGACGTATTCGTTCATGACCGTGTTGTACAGGACCGTAGCGGAGACAGCTTCGACCGGATCCGTCCACTGACGGGTGTCGACGACACCGCCGATGAAGACGTTCGAGACGTCGTCGCCGGAGTTCAGGTTCGGGAAGATGGAACCCGGATCGGTGTGCAGGATACGACCCTGGACGAAACCGTCGATGGCGTCAGCGGTGTAGCTGAACATCGTGCCCGACGGGACGTTGATGATCGAAGCTGCGCCGAACAGGCCGCCGCTCGGGGGCTCGTGGTCGACGTCCTGGTCGACAACCCAGTAACCGTCCGAAGCACCGACCGAGGTCCATGCGCCGACCAGCTGGGCGCAGTCGGCCGGACGCGGCAGTTCGCCGGAGCCGTCGCCTGCGTCGGTCAGGACGTGGGTGGCCGCGGTTGCGGAACCGTTGGTCAGGTCGACCAGCGTACCCATTTCGATGACTTCGATGTAACCGGAAGCCGTACGCTCGATTTCCTGCGGGCCACCGTCACCGGCATAGCCGAACGACAGGAAGTCCTGCTGGCCGAGACGATCGGCTTCGGTTTCGCCGGCTGCCAGCGTGTCGTTACCGAAGAAGTACGGAACGGTGCAGGACGAATCCGGGATCAGGATCTGGCCGCCGCCGGCGTCGGTTGCCGTGATGGCAGCGACCCAGACGTCGTAGGCAGACATGTAGAGGTTGAAGTCAAGAACTTCGCGAGAGTTCAGGGCTTCCAGGAAGCGGACTTTGACCGACTTCGCGTTGTCAGTGGTGTTGACAATCGAAATCAGCGTGTCGTTATCGCCGCGGGCGGAATAGTACGGGTACAGGAGGACCTGACCGAGGCCGTCCGGGTTCAGGTTCACAGCGTTGGAAACGCTGACCATCCCCGCAACGCCCGTCAGACCTGCGAGTACCGCAGTCGTCAAGGTCTTTCTTTTCATTACAACACTCCTAGGTTTTTACACAGGGCTCTGCATTGAGCAATTTCTGATCATAACGGGCAGCAACGACCCAGAATCAGATTTTGCCAGTCTATATTACCGAAGCCCGGCATGTAAAGCAACATTCACGGGGGCGGGGCGCACCGCCGCCCGGTCAGTCGCCGGGCACGTACCACCAGTTGTCGTCGATGCGGACCCAGGTTTCCTCGATCGGACGCTGATTCCCCATCCCCGACAGCTGCGCGGGTCCCGATGATAGCCGATAGCCGACCAGCATTTCCATGGTGCAGCGGTCGTCCTCGCAGGTCGCCGCGCGGGGCTCGGCACTGACCCAGCGGACCGGGCGGTTGGACATGTCGGCGCGATAGGCCTCCACCGGCGTGCGCTCACGAAACGCCGGCGTGTGGAATTCCAGCGCCGCGGCAAAGTCGCCGGCCAGCAACGCGTCCCAGCGGGCCTGGGCCCGTTCGGCCACCACCTCGTGATCGGGCCGCGGCGGTTCACCGGCGCCGCAGGCGGCCAGCACGACGGCGGCGGTCGCGATGAGCAAATGGGTTCGAATCATGGTCTGAACGTCCTTGGTTGATGAATCGGGGACAACGGCGGTGGGCCGGCTCGCTGCAGGTCGGCATCAGTCGCGGATGCCCTCGAACCCGCCGGCGATCGGCTCCAGGCCCTTGAACTTCTTCTCGAACTCTCGGGAGATGTCCTCGAGCTGGGCCGTGCTCTCGACCACCGTCGGGGTGATCAGCACCAGCGTCTCGCTGCGGTCCGTGGACCGAGACCGGCTGCCGAACAAGCCGCCGATCAGCGGGATCCGGCTCAGTCCGGGCACGCCGCCACTGGACCGGGAGTTGGTCTCTTCGATCAGGCCGCCGAGCACGATGGTCTGACCCGACTGGACCGCGACTTCCGTCGACACGTTGCGAGTGTTGATCGGCCGGTTCGGATTGTTCTCGTCCGGCGGCCCCGGGGACGAGACTTCCTGGCTGACGGTCAGGTAGACCAGTCCGCCCGGGTTGACCCGCGGCGTCACATCGAGAACCACCCCTGTATTGATGTACTGGGTGGTGCCGAGGCGGCTTCCGGCATCCGTGCCGGTCAGGAACTGCTGGGACTGGACCGGAATCTGGGTGCCGACGTTGATGTTGGCCTGGGCGTTGTTGCGCACCATCAGCGACGGTGCCGAGATCGTCCGCACGTCGGACACGCTGTCGAGCGCACGGATCACGGCCCCGACGTAACTGCTTCCGATTCCCCCGGCCGGAGTCAGCGAAGAAAGGAAATTGGACCCGTCGCCGAACTGCGCGAAATTCTGGTCGTTGCTGCCGACAAAGCCACCTTCCGGGAGCGTGTCCGGCATCGAGTTCTGCAGGAACCAGTTGACGCCATACTGCAGCTGGTCGGTCAGCTGGACGACCAGGACCTGGGCTTCGATCAACACCTGCAGCGGCTCTTCGTCCAGCCGTTCGATCGCGTTGAGGATCGAGTCGTACTCGCTCGGCGAGGCCTGGATCAGAAGCGAGTTGGTCTCGAGCACCGCCGTGATGCGGATGTCGCCGTCCTCGCCCAGGGTCACGGTACCGCCGCCGCCCGAGCGGGTGCCGCCCTCGTTCGAGGCGCGCGCCTGGGGCCCGGTCTCGTTGCGGAACTCGCTGACCGAGCTGGCGGTGGCCTGCTCGAGCCCCGGGGCCAGGGACCCGCGGCTCTGGCGCTGGGTCTGGCGGCTGCCGCCGCCCTCGCCGCCGAACACGTTGGCGAGGTAGCCGGCCAGCACGTCCGCATCCAGGTTCTTGACCCGGTAGACGTACAGCCGCGCGCCGGCTTCGGGGCTGGAGCGGTCGAGCCGGTCGATCCATTTCTGGATCTCGTCCAGGTAGCGCTCCTGCGGCGTGATGACCATGATCGAGTTCAGGCGCTCCATCGGCATGATGCGGAACATCCCGGCCAGCGGCGACCCGCCCTCGCCTTCGCCCTCGCCGAGCACCGTTTCCAGTTCCGCCGCCAGGTCGGCGACCTCGACCCGGGTGATCTCGAAGATTCCGACCGACATGCCGGCCAGCCAGTCGACATCGAAGGTATCGATGATCTGCATGTAATTGCGCAGCTCGGCCGGCGTGCCTGCCAGCATCAGCAGGCTGCGCGCGTTGTCGGCGCTGAGCACGGCGTCCTCGCGGGCGTAGGGCTCGAGGATGGTCACCATCTGGCTCGGTGCGATGTAGTCGAGCGGCACACCGACGACCTGGTAGCCCCGGCCCAGGGCCTCGGCGCCGATCCGCGGGGTCAGGTTGCCGCGAACCGCTTCGGAAATCGGCAGCACGTGGTAGCGATCCTCGCGCCAGATCAGCGTCGCACCGTTCCAGCGCAACAGCATCTCGAGAATCGGCAGGATCTGGTCGCGCGACACGGGGCGCGCGGTCGAGAACGTGACCTCGCCGGAGATGCCCGGCGCGATGACGTAATTTTCCTGCAGCATGTGGCCCAGGATCGCGTGGATCACTTCCTGGATGCCCTGCCCTTCGAAGTTCAGGGTCACCTCGCCCTCGCCGTCCGGCGGCAGCGGGCGGGCGTTGGCCGCGTCGCGATTGATGAACACGCCGGTGCCGGGATAGGTCTCGCTGCCGGTGAACGCCTCGCCGTCCTCGCCGCCCTCGGGGCCGAGCGTGATCGGGCCCTGGTTCTCGCCGGCGCGGGAAAAGCGCTCACCGGCCGGAACGCCCGGGTCGGTGACGGCGCGCCGGTCGGCGGTCGCGCAGCCGGCGAGCAGCAGGCAGACCAGCAGGCAGAGCAGCGTCGGCGCGAACAGCGCGGATCGTCGATGTGCGGTGTCGATGTGCATTCGGTGGTCCATGTTCTGGCGGTTGTGGCCGTCGGACGCGCAGCGCGTCCGATCAGCGTCCATCGTTGTCTCGTTGTTCGCGGGCCCGCCGCTCGGCCTCGGCGCGCAGCTGCGCCCGACGCTCGGCGACCCGGCGGCGAATTTCCTCGGCCCGGGCGCGCGCGGCGGCCTGGGCCTCGTTGTCGACCGGCTCGGCCCCGGTCTCGGCGTCGGTCGTCGGCTCGGCCGCGGCCTGGCGCGCGTTCGGCGGCGGCCGCGTCGGCGCCCCGGAAGACAGGGCGTCGGTCTCGACGATCAACTCCAGGTCCGCGCTGCGGCCGGAATCGGTTGCGAAGCGCACGCTGCGCGGCGAGATCTCCTCGAGCTTCCACGCCGACAGGTCGCCTTCCAGCGCCATGCCCTCGCGCAGGACGACCGTCTCCTGGCCACGCGGGTCGGCGATCATCGCCAGGCGCAGGTCGGGCGTGATGATGATGCCGGCCACACGCGCCTCGAGGTCCGGCACCTCCTCGACCACCGCGACCTCGGTCTCGGCGTCTTCGTCGGCCGCCTCGCCGGTGTCGATCTCCGGCAGCTGGCGGTCCTCGAAGAACACGGGGCGCTCGGTGATCACCGCGTAGCGGTCGAGCTCGCCGATCTCCAGCGTGGGCGAACGGGCCTCGCCGTCGACCGTCGCTGCGGCCCCTGCCGGCTCGATCCGATCGGCGTCGGCGCGCCCGAGCAGCAGGAAGTTCAGCGCCCCGATCACCGCCGCCAGGCCGATCCCGGCCAGCAGGATTACGCTCAGCAGGTTGTTCCGACCGTCGATGCGCATCATTCGAAGCCCTCGCCGGGCTGGTCCAGGTAGCCGAACATCTCGAAGCGGATGTCGAGCTGACCGTAGCGATCGCTGCCGCGCCGGCCGCGCTGGCTGAGCGACGCGCGCTGATTGATCATCAGGTTGTCGATGAAGATCAACGGTACGGCGCGCTCCAGTTCGTAGAGCACCCGGATGAAGTCGGGCAGCGGGCACTGCATGCGGACACTGACACGAACCGACTGGAATCGTTCCGGATCGCGCGGACGCTGCGGCGTGGTGTTGGTCACCTGGCACACGGAGGCATCGTCGGCGCGCGCGTCGATCTGCTCGCGCAGGGTCCGGATCAACTCGGCAGCGGCCACGTTGAAATCGCCGCCCTCGAGGAACAGCGCGCTGTCGAGGCGCTGGCGCTGGAGCTGCTGCAGCCGCTCCTGCAGCTCCTCTCGCTGCGCGGCGGTGGCCTTGAAGCGGGCGATCTGTCGCTCGAGGTTGTCGATCTCCGAGCCGAGTGCGAGCTGGCGGGTCACGAACCAGTGGAAGCCGACCAGGTAGACCAGCACAAGCGCGATCACCAGCAGGCCGATGGCCAGGGGACGACCCTGTTCGCGGTCGGGCAGGATCTGCATCAGTCGGACCCTCCTTCGACGTCGGACCCGCGATCGGCGTCGGCCGGGGCCGAAGCATCCGCGGCCGCCGACGTGCCGTCGGCACGCTCGATCCGCGACGAGGTCGTGAAGCGCTCCTTGCCGGTCACCGGGTCCATGGTGATGTTGCCGCGGATCTCCGTGTCGGCGAGCAGCTCGGATTCGTTGAGCAGGCCGATCACGCGCTGGGACCCGTTGGTCAGGCCCTGCACGGTCAGCTCGTCGCCCTGGAGCTGGAAGCGCTGCAGCCAGATGTCGTCGGGCAGCAGACGGGTGGCCTCGGCCAGCAGCTCGATCGCCGGCGGCTGGGCGGCACGCTTGTCGGCCAGGAAATTGGCCGCCAGCAGCGATTCGTCAAGGCGCTCCTGCAGGCGCATCACCTGGCGCGCCTCGGCGCGAAGGCCGTCGGCCTGCTCGCTCAGCAGGGTGACCGTGCGCTCGCGCAGGATCAGGGTCTGGGCCATCACCAGCGCGACGACCACGACCAGCGCGGCACCGAGCAGCACGTTGAAGCGGGCCCGGGCGTGCACGTAGTGCGGCCGCTGGTCCTCCGGCAGCAGGTTGAAGCCTTCCGGTTCCGCCTCGTCGCCGGGACGCAGGGTGTCGACGCGGTGAACCGTCGCCCCGATCGCCTTGAGCCGCTGGACCAGTTCGTCGACCGTCTCGCGCGGTGCCATGCGGAGTTCGACGTGCAGCCGACCGCGCTCGTGATCGTGTTCGGCGATGCGATGGTCGAAGTGGACCTGGTCCGGCGTGAACGGCGAGACCTGGTCGATCTGGAAACGCAGCGCCTGGCCCAGGTTCGCCTCGACCGCGGCCGGCAGTTCCACCGGCAGCGCCAGGACCGCGTCCTCGTGCAGGCAGACGCGAACCTCGGGCTTGCCGTCCTCGAACTCGGCCAGCAGGTCGCGCCAGCGACCGCGCAGCAGTTCGAGGTCTTCGCCGGCGCCGAACACGTCGACGACCTCGGGCGCGTCGCCGACCCGCCAGATGCGCAGGTCACCGCCGCCGGTTTCGGCCGGGACGATCCAGAGCTGCGGCTTCGGCGGCATCAGGCGCTGGCGCAGGCCGGCCGGGACCAGCGGCGCCAGTTCCCCACCCCACCACGCGAAGAACGCCGGCAAAGGCGTGGCGCGGTAGCGGCGGCGCGCAGCATCGCGCAGCTTGTCGGAGAGTTCCTGGATCATCGATCTCTAGTCTTGGTGTTCGTCCGCGCCACGGTCAGCTCGTCGGCGCCGACGAGCCGGCCGGTGCGGTCTCGTTTTCCGACCAGCGGACCACGCGGAAGGGCCGGCCGCGGCTGTCGGTGCCGAGCCGGATCGTGGCCGTGATCTGGCTCCAGGTGCCGCTGTCGAGCGTGGCCCTGGCTTCGACCGTGTGGGTGAGTCCGCCGCCGCGCTGGTTGACCAGCGTCCCGTCGGGCAGCATCAACTGCATCTGGTCGCCGGGATGATACTGCGAGCGCTCCTCGATAAACAACCTTGCGGCCTCCTCGTCGATGTCGGGCAGCGTTCTCAGCACGCTGAGCGGGGCAAAGGCCGGATTGAAGTTCGCCCGACCCGAGTGGATGGTAAGACTGGCCTCGACGGCGCGAAAAAGTTCCCAGCTCATGCCGACGACCTGCTGCAGTTCGTCCACCGATTCGAACGGCGCGTTGGCCGGGCCGTAGGGGTAGCCGGCCTGCTCGTATTCGGCGATCTCCGCCCCCAGCGGCCGCGCCATGTCGTCCGGGTCGACCCAGTCCTGGATCGCCTCGGTCAGCAGTTCGGCGGTGCGCTCGTCGACACCCACCGAGACGAACAGGTTGATCAACAGCTCGGGCTGGGCCTGGGCGGCGGCGTTGATGTCGATCAGGCCGGTCTCGTCGGTGATCCGGACCTCCACCTCCGCGCCGCCGAAGGCGAAGACGTAGGGCCGCCCGTCGGCCACCCAGCGGGTCTCGAGGTCGGGATTGCGCAGTTCGACCACGGCGCGATGCAGGCCCGCCTCGGCGGCGTAACGGGCATCGGTGGTATCGAACAGGAAGCGCGACTGCAGGCTCTCGGTGCGCGCCAGCACGGCGAAGGTACCGATGATGACGGTCAGCAACACCAGCATCCAGAGCACGACGATCAGCGCGATGCCGCGCTCGGGAACAGGTGGACGCCTGTCGACCGTGAAAGCCGTCATGATGGCCGTCGTGGTTGCCGCTGTCACTGCCGGTCCCGATCGTCGCCGTTCTGGAGCCGCCGGTTGACCGGCGAGAGGATCGAACTCGAGCCCCGCAGCTGGGGCTGCATGGTGCTCGCGCTATCGACCATCAGGGGCGTGCTCAGGGGAGGGAAGTCCAGCCCGTTGTCGCGCTCGAAGTCCAGCGTCATCGTGACCGCCAGCGGCATCCGCCCCGGCTCGACCCAGGCCGAATCCCAGTACACCGCCTCGCCGTCCTCCTCGAAGCCCAGGTACTCCAGCGAAAGGTCGCCGACGTTCTCGAGCAGGGTCACGGGCGGTTCGGCGTCGAGGTCGCCGGGCTCGTAGCCGTTGAGCATGGCGTAGGCGAACACCAGGTCCATGCCCTCCCGGCCGCGCTCGATCCGGAATTCCTGGACGTAGGGCCCGCCGAAGCTCAGGTAGCCGGGCAGCGGGGCGACGAAACGCAGCCGGTCGCGCTCGCCGACGAACCGGACCGGCTCCTCGTCGATGTCCTCGATGATCAGCGGCATCGCCTGGGCGATGCGGGTCCGGATGAACTCGTGGACCACCCGAAGCCGGTTCGATTCCTCGATCAACTGTTCGCCCGAATGGGTCGCCCGCACGCTGGCCCGGAAGCCGCCGTAGGCCATGGCCATGATCAGCGCGATCAGCGCCGTGGCCAGCAGCAGTTCCACCAGCGTGAACCCGCGCTGCCGATGGCGCGGCTGCGGCCTCGAGGTACGGGACCGCGTCACGGCTGCAGGCCCTGTCGTTCGGCGTAGAAACGATCGACCGAGCGCAGCGTCTCGAAGGTCGCCGAGCGCTCGGCCCGGCCCTCGCCCCAGTACACGGTCATGGAAACGCGGTACAGGTCGATCGGGAGTTCGTCGTAATTCACGCCACGATCGTCCTGGATGAAGTACGGCTCGATGTCCATTTCCCAGCGATAGCGGTCGTCGGACCCACCGTCGCCGAAGTCGCCGCCGTAGCGCCCAGGCTCCGGCAGCGCCTCGATGCCGATCATGTCGAGCTGACTCTGAGCCAGCAGTGCCGCCTGGGTGAAATCGCCGGAGCGACGGGTGTTGCTGATCGACGTGGACAGGATCTGCAGCATGACGCCGAACAGCACCGCGAAGATCGCGAAGGCGGCCATGACTTCGACCAGCGTGAAGCCCGCCTGGGCGCGCGCAGGGCGCAGGGTCGTCGAGGAAAATCGGCGCATCACGAGTCCTCCGGAGCGTCCTGGCTGATCTCACCGGTCAGCCAGCCCACGGTGACGAACCACTCGCGGTCGTCGACGCTGAGCAGCACGCTGCCGCCGGTCGAAGCGCCGTCGGGATAGAAGCGGATGCCGCCGGCGTTCTCGCCGGTCAATTCCGAACGCGCGGTGGTCAGGGTGATGTCGAGCCCCTCGGGCAGCTGGCGGGTCTCCTCGCCGGCGGCCTGCCAGGTGCGCGCATCGGCATCGACGCGGAACACCGTCTCGGCCCGTTCCACGATCGCCCGGCCACGCGTATGGCGCAGCCCGGCGATGATCTCGCGCGCCTCGTTGCGCAGCTCCGCCCCCCGGAGAGATCGGCTGATCGAAGTCCCGACCAGCCCGAACAATGCGATGACCAGGACCATCACGATCATCAGCTCGATCAGGCTGAAACCGGACGTACGCCCCCTGCTCGGGATCGGCGCAGGTCGACGTCCCGTATCGGTCATTGCTCCCAGTTGGCGACGTCCTTCGCCGCGCCTTCACCGCCGGGCGAGCCGTCGGCGCCGTAGGACAGCAGGTCGAAGTCACGGTGCTCGCCCGGGTACCGGTACTGGTACGGGTTCTGCCACGGATCCTCGAGGTTCGAGTTGTTCACGTAGGGCCCGTTCCAGTTCGAAACGTTGGCCGGCTCCTCGACCAGCTCGCGCAGTTCGCGCGGCGCACGCCCCGTATCGAGGTAGAACTCGTCGACGGCCATCGACAGGCGCTGGATTTCCGCGACGGCGGTGCGCGCCTTGGCGTCCTCGCTGCGGCCCATGATGTTGGGCACGACCAGGCCGGCGATCATGCCGAGGATGACCAGCACGACCAGCAGTTCGATCAGCGAGAAACCGCCGGCGGCGGACTTGGAATGCATTGCGTTCATGTTCGACTCCTTCATGCTTCGATTCGACCGCGGCGACGGCGGAGAATTCCCCCGCACCTCGCGCGTGCCTCCATCCGACGTGTCTATCCGACCAGTTCGTTGATGCTCAGGATCGCCATCAGCACCGACATCACGATCACGCCGATCACCGCCGCCAGGCCGAGGGTCAGGGCCGGCACCAGCAACGCCATCAGCCGGTCGATCGTGGTCTTGACCTCGCGATCGTAGGTGTCGGCGACCTTCAGCAGCATCGCGTCGAGCTGTCCCGTTTCCTCGCCGACATTGATCATCTGCAGCGCCAGGCGGGGGAAATGGCCGCTCTCGTTCAGCGCGCGGGCCAGCGGCGTGCCGGTCTTGACCTTCTTCGCCGCCTGGCCGACGTCCTCGCGGAGCACCGTATTGGTCATCACGTTGCGCGAGATCGAGATCGCCGACAGCAGCGGCACGCCGTTGATCAACAGGGTGCCGGTGGTCCGGGCCAGGCGGGCCATCTCGATCTTGGCGATCACGTCGCCGACCCACCTGGTGGCCAGGAACCGGCCGTCCCAGCGCAGGCGCGTGGCCGGCCGGGCCATCTGGCCGCGGAACCACAAGGCGATCAACGCGGCGCCGCCGGCCAGCGCCCACCAGTAGCCCCTGAGCACTTCACCGATGCCGACCACGATCCTGGTCATCAGCGGCAGGTCGGCACCGAAGTCCTCGAACATCGGCGTGAACTGCGGGATGACGTAGATCATCAGCAGCATCAACGAAGCGATCGCCAGGATGACCAGCAGCGCGGGATAGATCAGCGCCGAGACCACACCGTCCCGGAGTTCCTTGGCGCGCTCGAGGTATTCCGACATGCGCGCCAGGGTCTGGTCCAGCGCGCCGCCCAGTTCGCCGGCGCGCACCATGTTGATGTAGAAGCGCGAGAACACGCCGTGTCGCTCTTCCAGGGCCTCGGACAGCGAGATGCCCTCGCGGACCCGGTCGCGGACCTTCGACAGCAGCCGTTCGACGCGCTCGTTCTCGGCCAGTTCCACCAGGATGCCCAGCGATCGATCGAGCGGCAGGCCGGCGCCGAGCAGCGTCGCCAGCTGGCCCGTCAGGTCGCCGATCTCGCGTTGCGAAAGGCCCTGGCGGCCGCGGAACAGGGTCTCGAGCCGGAACCCCGCGCCGACTTCCTTCGCCTGGACCGGGATATTGCCGGTTTCCTGGATATGGGCGACGACGAGGTCGGCGCTGGGCGCTTCCATCTCGCCGGTCAGGGTTTCCCCGGCCGGCGTGACCGCCTTGTATTCGAAGATCGGCATCGCCTCGCGCTCAGGCTTCCTGCGTCACGCGCAGGACTTCCTCGACGCTGGTCACCCCGTTGAGCGCCTTGAGCATGCCGTCCTGGTACATGGTGCGCATGCCTTCGGCGACCGCCTGGCGCTCGAGTTCGCCGGCGGTAGCCTGCTTCATCACCATCCGGCGGAGTTCGTCGGTCATGGTCAGCAGTTCGATGATGCTCGACCGCCCCTTGTAGCCGGTCGGATTGACCTCGGAGGTGCCCGGCCGATAAAGCGTGATCGGGTCGGCGTCGGTCAGTTCGCGCAGGCCGAGCTCCTCGACCATCTCCGGCAGGGCCTGGAACGGCTCTCGGGTTTCCGGGTCCAGGCGGCGAACCAGGCGCTGGGCCATGATCGCGTTGACCGTGGACGTGAGCAGGTAGTCTTCCACGCCCATGTCGAGCATCCGGGTCACGCCGCCGGCGGCGTCGTTGGTGTGCAGCGTGGAGAGCACGAGGTGACCGGTCAGCGCGGACTGGATCGCGATCTTGGCGGTTTCCAGGTCGCGCATTTCGCCGATCATGATCACGTCCGGGTCCTGGCGCACGATGGCGCGCAGCGCGGCGGCGAAGTTCAGCCCGATCGACGACTTGGCCTGGATCTGGTTGACGCCTTCGAGCTGGTACTCGACCGGGTCCTCGACCGTGATGATCTTGCGTTCCGGCGAATTGAGCTGGCTCAGGGCGGTGTACAGCGTGGTGGTCTTGCCGGACCCGGTCGGGCCGGTGACCAGGATAATGCCGTGCGGCATCTCCAGCGCCTTGATGAAGGCATCGCGGGTGTCTTCGGCAAAGCCGAGGCTGCCGAAGTCCAGGGTCACGGCTTCGCGGTCGAGAATGCGCATCACGACGCTCTCGCCGTGCGAGGTCGGCACGGTGGACACGCGCAGGTCCAGTTCCTTGCCCGAGACCCGGTGCATGATCCGGCCGTCCTGCGGCAGCCGTCGCTCGGCGATGTTGAGCTTGGCCATGATCTTCACGCGCGAGATCACCGCGGCCGTCGATCGGGCCGGCGGGGCCTCGACTTCCTGCAGCACGCCGTCGACGCGGTAGCGCACCTTCAGCCGGTTCTCGAAGGGCTCGATGTGGATGTCCGACGCCCGCGCTTCGACCGCGCGACCGAGAATCAGGTTGACCAGGCGGATGACCGGCGCTTCGGAGGCAAGGTCCCGCAGGTGCTCGACGTTCTCCTCGTCGTCGCTCTCGACGTCGGCGCCCAGCCCCTCGGCGATCTGGCCCATGGCGCTGCGACCGCCGCCGAAGTAACGCTCGATCGCGTTGTCGATCTCCGAGGTGATGCCGACGCTCGGCTCGACCTTCAGACCGGTGGCCATGCGAAGCGCCTTGAGCATGGCCGGGTTCTGCGGATCGGCCATGACCACGTGCAGCGTGTCGTCCTCGACCTTGACCGGCACCAGGTGCTGCTGCTTCATGAACCGCGTCGAGACCGAATCGATGTCCGGTGTCTGCTCCGGGTAGTCCTTCTCGGAAAACAGCGGAATGCCGAGCAGCTCGGACTGGGCCGAGGCCAGGTCGCGCTCCGAGACCAGGCCCAGGCGGACCAGCAGGGTCAGCAGATTGCCGCCGTGCTGCTCGCGGTAGGCGCGTGCCCGCGCCAGGTCCTCGGCGCGCAACCGGCCCTGGGCGATCATCAGCTGGCACAGATCGGCCGCGCGGTCCTCGAGGTGGTCGCCGACCTGCGGCAACAGGTCGGTCTCGCCGGTGGCGGTCAGAGCATTTTCCATGGCCGGGATTATACGGGTCCTTTCCTGCAACGCCTGCAATGGACAGCCCCGGCGGCGGTGTGGTTCCGCCGGGTTCGCGCAGGTGGCGCTCAGCGCCGGCGGGACAGCACCACGTCCTCGAGGAACGGACGGTTCATCAGGATCCAGGTCGCCAGGGGGATCACGGCCGGCAGCATCAGGTAGCCCAGCTGGTAGAACAGCGCAATCATGGTCGGGCTCACCGCGCTCTGGGCGATGGCGGCGACCCCTTCCGGCTGGACCTTGAAGGCGACTTCCTTCATCGCGTCCCAGAAGGCACCCCAGGCCGTGACCAGGGACACCACGACGTAGCCGATGCCCATCTGCGCCAGGCGGCGCTTCGCCGACATCGGCGTGGCCATGATCAGCCCGAACAGCAGCGCCATGCCCCAGGCATAGATCATGATCTCGCGGTCGGCGAGCGCGATCCGTCCCTCGGGCCGAACGAATTCGAGCTGGATCTCGAGGCGGTAGCCGAGCTGGACGACGTCACGGAAGATGTCCGGGAAGAACCCGGTCAGCGCCCAGTCGACCAGGCGGGTCGGAAACCACATCAGCACCGAGGCCAGGTAGAACCACAGGAAGAAGCCCAGCGGCAGGTAGAGCAGCGCCAGCAGGAACATCTCCTTGATGGGGTTGCCGGTGGCGTCCTCTTCGGGGGCGGGCCCACCCGCCGTTTCCGGGGATCGATCGTCGCTCATGGTGTCCGACCTGCGGCCTGTCCGAAGGCTCCTAGTCTACCCACTGGCGGGCGTTCTCGAACATCCGCGTCCACGGCGACCAGTCGCCCCATTCCGGCGGCGCCCAGGAGTAATTGACCGCGCGCAGCAGGCGCTCCGGGTGGGGCATCAGGATGGTCACCCGGCCGTCGTCGCTCGCCAGGCCGGTGATGCCCGCCGGCGAGCCGTTCGGGTTGTCGGGATAGGTCTCGGCAGGACGGCCGTGACCGTCGACGTAGCGCACCGCGACCCGGGCCCCGGCCTGCGCGGCCTCGTCGGCGAACACCGCGCGCCCTTCGCCGTGGGCGCTGGCCACCGGCAGGCGGCTTCCGGCCATTCCGGCCAGCAGCACCGACGGCGAATCGACGATCTCGACCAGGCTCAGGCGCGCCTCGAACTGGCGTGACCGGTTGTGTTCGAAGCGCGGCCAGTTCGACGTACCGGGAATCAGCGGGGCCAGCGCGCTGAGCATCTGGCAGCCGTTGCACACGCCCAGGGCGAAGGTCGATTCGTCGGTGAAGAACGCCTCGAACTGCTCGCTCAGGCGCCGGCTGAAGCGGATCGAGCGCGCCCAGCCCTGTCCGGCACCGAGCACGTCGCCGAAGGAGAACCCGCCGCAGGCGGCCAGGCCCCGGAAGCCGGTCAGCGTCTGCCGCCCGTGCTCGAGGTCGCTCATGTGGACGTCGACCGCCTCGAAGCCGGCGGCATGGAACGCCTGGGCCATCTCGCGCTGGCCGTTCACGCCCTGCTCGCGCAGGATCGCGACCCGCGGGCGGGCTCGCCCCACGGCAGCCGGCGCGGCCGGCTCGAAGGTAACCACCGGCGACAGCCCCGGTCGCGACCAGTCGGCAAGCTGCCCGAATTCCTCGTCGGCGCAGTCGGGATGATCGCGCAGGCGCTGGATCTGCCAGCTCGTCTCCGACCACGCCTGGTGCAGGTCGGGCAGGCGCCGATCGAGCAGCGCGGTGCCGTTCTGCTCGACGACCAGCCGGTCGTCGCCCGAGATCCGACCGAGCACGGTCATCGTTCCATCGAGGCCGGCCGTCGCGAGCCGGCGCTCGATCCGGTCCCGATCGGCCGCACGCGTCTGCACGACGAAACCGATCTCCTCGTTGAACAGCATGGCAACGGGGTCCACGCCATCGGGCAGCTCCAGCGCGACCCCAGCGTGGCCCGCCAGCGCCATTTCCAGCACGCTGACCGCCAGCCCGCCGTCGGACCGGTCGTGCAGGGCCAGCGCAAGGTCGTCGGCAACCAGCGCCTGCACCGTGTCGAACAGGGCGGCGAAGCGCTCGGCGGAATCCACGTCGGGGACCGGCCCGAGCGGCCGGTCCAGCGCCTGGCTCAACGCCGAGCCACCCAGCCGCTGGCCCGGCAAGGCCAGCAGCACCAGCTCGCTGGGTCCGGCATCCAGGCGCAGCTCGGGCGTGACCGAGCGCCGCACGTCGGCCACCGGCGCGAAAGCCGAGACGATCAGCGACACGGGCGCGGTCATCGTGCGGTCCTCGCCACCGTCCGACCAGCGGGTCTGCATCGACAGCGAATCCTTGCCGACCGGGATCGCCAGCTCCAGGCTGCGGCAGAACGATCGGGCGACGGCCTCGACGGTCTCGCGCAGCGCCGCGTCCTGGCCGGGTGCGCCGCTGGCCGCCATCCAGTTCGCGGACAGCTTGATCGATCGCCGCCCCGAGAGCACCGTTCCCGCCAGGTTGGTCAAGGCCTCGGCGACGGCCATGCGGCCCGATGCGGGCGCATCCCAGACCGCCAGCGGCGTGCGTTCACCCATCGCCATCGCCGTGCCGGTGTGATGGGCGTAGTCGGTCAGGGTGAGCGCGCAATCGGCCACCGGGACCTGCCACGGACCGACCATCTGGTCGCGCGCGCTCAGGCCGCCCACCGTGCGGTCGCCGATGGTGATCAGGAACTGCTTGCTGCCGACGGAAGGAACGCGCAGGACCGCATCGAGCGCTTCGTCGGCGGAAACGCCCTCGAGCCCTTCATCACGCACAGGGACCGCGCGGCGCGTGACGTCCATCGCCAGGCTCGGGGTCTTGCCGAGCAGCACGTCGAGATCCAGGTCGACCGGTGCGTCGGCCTCGCCGTCGTGCAGCCGGAGCCGGTGTTCCCCGGTCGCCGGGCCGAGGTCGGCATACGGGCAGCGCTCGCGCTCGCAGATCGCACGGAAGCGGTCCATGTCGCGTTCGGCGACCGCCATCACGTACCGCTCCTGCGACTCGTTGCACCAGATCGCCATCGGCGACAGCGAGGCATCGGCGGCGGGAATCGCGCGGAGTTCGAGCTCGGCCCCGACCCCGCCGTCGTGGAGCAACTCCGGGATGGCGTTCGACAGCCCGCCGGCGCCGACGTCGTGGATCGACGCGATCGGGTTGTCCGCGCCGAGCGTCCAGCAGCGGTCGATCACTTCCTGGCAGCGTCGTTCCATTTCCGGGTTGGCGCGCTGTACCGAGGCGTAGTCGAGATCTTCCGAGGACTGGCCGGAATGCACGGACGAGGCGGCGCCGCCGCCGAGCCCGATCAACATGGCCGGACCGCCCAGCACGATCACCCGGTGACCCGCCGCCAGCGGCAGTTTCTCGGTCTGTCCCTCGGCGATCACGCCGGCGCCGCCGGCGATCATGATCGGCTTGTAGTAGCCCCAGAGCCGCCGTTCCTGGCCGTCGTCGGTCGAAGCCGACCAGGCACGGAAATAGCCGCCTAGATTGGGCCGGCCGAACTCGTTGTTGTAGCGGGCCGAGCCGATCGGCGCCTCGATCATGATGTCCAGTGGCGCCGCCAGCCGCGACGGCGGCGGGGGCGCGGTTTCCCACGGCCGCTCGAAGCCGGGAATTCTCAGGTCCGAGACGCTGAAGCCGGTCAGTCCGGCCACCGGGCGGCCGCCCCGCCCGGTCGCCGCCTCGTCCCGGATCTCGCCGCCGGCGCCCGTCGCCGCACCCGGGTCGGGGGAGATGGCGGTCGGGTGATTGTGCGTTTCGACCTTGATCTGGATGTGCTGCCGGAGCGGGACCGCGCGCCAGGTCGGATCGTCGATCCCCGTATCGAGGAGTTCGCCGTCGAAGCCCTCGAGCACCGCAGCGTTGTCGTCGTAGGCCACCTTGACGCCGTCGGGCACGTTGCGATGGGTCTCGCGAATCATGCCGAAGAGCGAGCCTTCGAGCGCCTCGCCGTCGACCGTCCAGGACGCATTAAAGATCTTGTGTCGGCAGTGCTCGGAGTTGGCCTGGGCGAACATCATCAGTTCGGCATCGGTCGGTGCACGGCCCATTTCCGCGTAGGCGGCGGCGAGGTAGTCGATCTCTTCGTCGTTCAGCGCCAGGCCCATGCGCCGGTTCGCGGCCGAAAGCGCGCCCGCCGGGTCGTCGCCGAGGGCCACGTGAGCCAGCGGCTCCGGGTCCAGCGGCGCGAACCAGCCCTCGAGGTCGCCGAGCTCATCGACCAGGGCCTCGGTCATCCGGTCGTGCAGGAGATCGCGGGCCTCGCCGTCGAGCCGCTCCGGGGAGATGCCGTCCAGGCGGATCCACCAGCCGCGCTCGATGCGCCGTACACCCTCGACGTGACAACGCTGCAGGATGTCGGCCGCCTTGCTGGCCCAGGGGCTGATCATGCCGCGTCGGGGAACCACGAACAGGGAATCGGGCGCAACGCGATCGTCGGTCAGGGGTTCGGCGTCGAGCAGGCGACGAAGATCGCGCGAATGGGATGACCAGACCGGCTCCGGCAGGTCGAGCATCAGCAGTTCGCGGCTGGAGAGCTGGACGCGGGTGCCGAGGCTCCGCCCCAGCGCGTCGGCGAGGGCGGCGATCTTGAACCGCGGAAGCCCACCGCGGCCGAGCAGGAATTTCATCGGGCGAATCTCCCGGGCAGGACGAGCGGGTCGAAGCGCGGCCGGACTCCGCGTCGCGGACGCGTTCGGCTTGGTGCAGGACGGGAGAGGCAGAACACCGGATCGGCCCACTTCGGCGAAGTCGGGATTATATCGCCGCGGCCACTGGCTCCGGCGGCCCTTCGAACGTCGGGACCAGGAGGCGCGCGTGAAATCCCGTCTGGCGGGATGGATTCGTCGAGGCGAATCGATTCGCGCGCGGCGTCACGGCCGGGCACGCGCCGGCGCGAACGACCGGGTCCGTGGCGGACCCGGTCGGGACCTTGCGTTCAGTCCCCGGTGTGCTGAGCGGCGAGCTGCTCCAGCCGGCCGCGCAGGTCGTCGGCAGGCACGTAGCCGGGAATCAGGTCGCCGTCGAGGGTTACCAGCGCCGGAGTGCCGGTCACGCCGATCGCCTGCCCGAGCTTGTACTGGTCAGCGACCGGCGAGGTGCACTCCGGTGCATCCGGGCTGCCGCCCGCCTTGGCTTCGTCCATCGCGGCTCGCTGGTCGGCCGCGCACCACACGGCGTCCATCTTGCGGAATGTCTCGGAGCCGATGCCGGCGCGCGGAAACGCCATGTAGTTGATCCGGATGCCGGCCTCGTTGTACTCCTCGATCTGCTGGTGCAGTCGGCGGCAGTATCCGCAGTCGACATCGGTGAACACGATCAGGTCGTAGGCCGGGTCGTCCGGCCCGAACCGGATTAGCTGGTCCGAATCCAGCGATGCCAGCAGGTCCTTGCGGATTTCGGTGCGGGCCTGGTTGGTCAGATCGGTCCGCGATTCGAGATCGAGCAGCCGGCCCTGCATCAGGTAGCGTCCGTCTTCGGTCATGTAGACGATGTCGCCGCCGAGTCGAACTCGCAGCATGCCGGGCACGGCCGATTCGGCGATGGCGATTTCCGTGTCTGCGCCGGCCAGGGTCTGCAGGCGATCCCGCACGGCCTGGTAGTCCTGGGCCAGGCCCGTCGTTGCAGCCACCAGCAGCGCAAGGGCGCCAGCGACCCGGTGCATCGTCTTGTCGAATTCGTGATTCACGGCATTCCTCTTCATTGAGCGGTTCGGCACGGGACTCATCGGATCATCCCGCAGCGGTCTGGACGGTTTGAACGGTGAAGCCGGGGGAAGTTCCGAAGGGAACGCCTTTTTGCACGTCCCCACGAACCCCATCGGCCCGCCCGGCCGACCACCGGGCGCGACGCTAGTCTAGCCGCGCGGGTGGTGGCGATGGTGGAGATTCTTCAGCCGTGCCTGGGCGACGTGGGTGTAGATCTGCGTGGTTGCCAGGTCGGCGTGGCCGAGCAGCAGCTGCACGACGCGCAGATCGGCGCCGTGGTCGAGCATGTGGGTCGCGAAGGAGTGCCTCAGCTTGTGCGGTGAAAGCCGGCTGCCCAGGTCCAGGCTCAGCGCGTAGCGCCGGATCCGGTGCCAGATGGCCTGCCGGGTCAACCCGGCGCCGCGACGAGAGACGAACACGTCGTCGCAGCCGTCGTCGCGCGACCAATCGGCTCTCGGCCCGTCCAGCCACTTTCCGAGCCAGTCAGAAGCCTCCTCGCCGAGGGGAACCAGTCGTTCCTTGCCGCCCTTTCCAGTAACCCGAAGCAGGCCCTGACGCAGATTCACGCCGGCCCGCTGCAGTCCGGCCAGTTCGCTGACGCGGAGGCCGCTGGCGTAGAGCACCTCGAGCATCGTTCGATCACGAAGGCCGATCGGCGTCTCGACATCCGGCGCCGCCATCAGAGCGCGGACCTCGGCTTCGGTCAGGGTGCCCGGCAGGCGAAGTGGTCGTTTCGGAGGCTCGAACCCGGCCAGCGGATCGCCTCGCATGTAGCGTTCCCGCCGAAGCCAGGCGCAGAAACGCCGCAGTGCGCTGAGTTGCCGGCGAAGCGTGCTGACCTGCAGCCCCGAGCGCAAGCGGCGGGCGAATTCTGCGAGGAGAGCGTGGCGATCGAGTTCGATTCGATCATCGCCGGAAACGAAAAGACCCGGCCGATCGAATCCGGCCAGGTCGGTTCGGTACGCGTCGAGCGTTTGCGGGGAAAGACCGTCTTCCGCCCACACCGCATCGATGAAGCGGTCGACCAGGTCGTGCACCGAGGGCCGGCGCACGATGGACTACTTCCCGGTGATCCGCGCGATCCCTCGCTCGGCCATCTCTTCGAGATCGGAGAGCTTGGATCGCGTTGCGCCGACGAAATCGTCGAGCGCTCGACGGCCTGCGGCAGCTTCTCGCGCAGCCAGGTGGGATGCCGCTTCGCCGAGCTGTTCGGCCGCCTCTCGAATGGTCTCGGAGACTTCCGCCAGCTGGCGCCAGGCGTCAGCGCCTCGGATCAGAGGGGCTTTTTTTTTGCGCGCTTCTTCGACGCCCGCTTCTTCGACGCCCGCTTCTTCGACGCCTTCTTCTTGGAGGCCTTCTTCTTGGAAGCCTTCTTCTTGGAAGCCTTCTTCTTGGAAGCCTTCTTCTTGGAAGCCTTCTTCTTGGAAGCCTTCTTCTTGGAAGCCTTCTTCTTGGAAGCCTTCTTCTTGGAAGCCTTCTTCTTCGAAGCCTTCTTCTTGGACGCCTTCTTCTTGGACGCCTTCTTCTTGGACGCCTTCTTCTTGGACGCCTTCTTCTTGGACGCCTTCTTCTTGGACGCCTTCTTCTTGGAGGCCTTCTTCTTGGAGGCCTTCTTCTTGGAAGCTTTCTTCTTGGAGGCCTTCTTCTTGGAGGCCTTCTTCTTGGAAGCCTTCTTCTTGGAAGCCTTCTTCTTGGAAGCCTTCTTCTTGGAAGCCTTCTTCTTCGAAGCCTTCTTCTTGGAAGCCTTCTTCTTGGAGGCCTTCTTCTTGGAAGCCTTCTTCTTGGAGGCCTTCTTCTTGGAGGCCTTCTTCTTGGAAACCTTCTTCTTCGAAGCCTTCTTCTTCGAAGCCTTCTTCTTCGAAGCCTTCTTCTTCGAAGCCTTCTTCTTGGAAGCCTTCTTCTTGGACGCCTTCTTCTTGGAAGCCTTCTTCTTGTTCGTCTTCTTCTTGACAGGCGCGGGTGCCGCCGGCGGAGTCCCTGCGGCCGGACCGGCGTCGTCGCCGACCTTCTGCTCGAGCGTATTCTCGGTATTGTTCTGCATCGTCATCCTCCCCGGTCGGCGATCGTGATTACCGCTACTGTTGAACCGCTACTGTCCTACTGAGTTCTGGCGCGTCTGGTTGATGTGGTTGATCCACTCCTGCGCCGCTTGACGCAGTCTGCCATAGTCCGCGGCGCGATTAAAGGCTTGCTCGGCCGCATCGTAGTTACCCATGTTGAAGTGCGCCATCCCCGCGAGGATGTTCGCGTTGCCCCGCTGCGACTCGGTCAGGTCGCCCTTTTCGAGGGCGCGGGTCGCGGCGGCGAGCGCCTCGGGCCACTCTTCCCGGTTCGTCAGGATGGACGCGCGCTGGAAATCGATCTTGCCGCTATCGGAGAGTTCGCCGGCGCGATCGTAGGCCGCCAGGGCCCTGTCCATCTCCCGCGCTTCGTACCAGGCACCCGCCGTCATTTCCCAATTCTGTGACGTGGCTTCGACCAGGCCCTTGCCGAGCCCGTCCTCGAGGACTTCGGCCGCCTGGCGCGGAGAGTCCATCTGCTGCAGGAGCCCGGCCAGCTGGACGTATTCGCTACCCCGATCCAGGATGCCGCGCCGCCAGGCAAGGCGCAACGCCGCCATTGCCTCGGCGTCGTCACCGAGCTCGATGTACGACCCCGACAGCTGGATCCAGTAGGCCTTGCGGTCCGGGTTCATCTGGATGAGGATCTTCAGAACGTCCGTCGCCGGCCGCCACTCCTCCAGCTCCATGTGCATGCCGAGCTTGACGCGGTACCAGCTTTCGGGCGGATCGTCGCGTAGCTCGATGGCCGTGTCGATCGACTCCAGCGCCATCCGGAACTCGTCACGCTGCATATGCAGATTGGCCTTCAGCAGCCAGACCGACGCCTGCTTCTTGGCATCTTCCGTGGACACGCAGAACCACAGATCCAGCTGCTCCAGCGCGCGGTCGTACTGTTCGATCGCGTTGTAGAGCTGAGCGATCTGCAGGATCATTTCGAAGTGCTGGTCGTTCGGCATCGCATTGATGCGGATCGCCTCCTCGAAGTGACCGATGGCGCGGCGATAATCTTCCTGCTGCGCGGCCGCGAAACCCATGGCCTGTTCGACCGACGCACGTTCGTAATCGGACAGGCGGCGGTCGCGCATGTCGTTCAGATCGCTGTAGGCCTCGGTGAACAGCTCTTCGCCGAACTTCTCGAAGATGTCGTTCAGGCGACGGTAGATCGGTTCCGACAGCATGCCGGCATCCACCTCGCGCTCGACGCCGCAAGTCACGGTGTCTTCGGCTTGGGCACTGGCCGTCATGGGCGCACTCAGCGCGATCATGGCGGCGACCAGAGCGGCGACGGGGGCCGTTGCGATGGACGAGATCGACGCGACCGGGGTGGCAGCACGGGAAAGGCACGCTTGGGGATCGGCGGCGACGGTCGTCGGGGAGGTCTGACTACGGTTCATGGTCCGTTCCGTTTCAAGTCTTTGGTGGGGTGACGGATCGATGCTGCGGCTCGGTTCGTCCGGGCCTCGTCCGGTCACGGTTCGCCGGGCGAGGGACGCCCGGCGATCGGGATCAGCTACCGTCGAGATTGAAGTCGATGGTCTGGGTCGCCGTACGGGCAACGGCCACGCCATCGACGATGCGCGGCTTGAACTTCCACCGGAGGATCGCCCGCAGGGCAGCCCGGTCGAACACCCTCGGCGGTTCGGCGTCGATCACCCGCGGATTGGTCACGGCCCCGGTTTCGGTGATCGTGAACTGAACCCGCACGTAGCCTTCGATCTGGTTCATGGCCGCATCGCGCGGATACTGCGGCTGGATCCGCACCAGCGGCACGACATCGCCTTCTGCGTTGCGGTTGGTGTTGAAGTTGCCGAGCACCGGGTTTCCGCCCGTCGGCGAAAAATTCAGGTCCGGAAGGTCGAGCTGAGGCATGTTCACCGGCGTCTGTTCGACCTGGGCGATCTCCAGGTCCGGCGGCGGCGGGGGCTCTTCGGGCGGCGGCGGCGGCTCGGGTCGCTTGCGCGATTCCTTGGTGATCGTGTCGTCGATCTCCACCGGCCCGAAGCGGATGCCCGGTGGCGGCTCGAGCACCTCGTTGTCGCCGCCGGCGTTGGAAATCAGCTTGTGCATGAAGTAGAACGCGGCCAGCGTGACCACCACGGCCAGCACCAGAGAGATGAGATAGCGAAGTCCTGAACCCATGCTGTTACCCCCCGCCTTCTTGTTCGGCGGAAATAGCCATACGAGTTACGCCGGCCGCCTGGACCTGGTCCATGACGTCGACCAGCGTTCCGGTTCGAGACCCCTTGTCGGAGATCAGGATCACCGACCCTTCGGGGTTCTCGGAACGTGCACGTGAAACCAGGGTGCGCACGTCACTGAGCTCGATCATGCTGCCGTTCATCCAGATGTCGTCGTTGACATCGATACCGATTAGGACATTGCCTTGCGGGCGTGGTTCCGACGTGAGCGCGGTGGGCTTGTCGACCTCGACGCCGGTTTCGCGAACGAAGGTCGTGGTGACGATGAAGAAGATCAACATGATGAACACGATGTCCAGCATCGGCGTGATGTTGATCTCCGGCTCGTCCTTTGCAGCGTGTCTGCGTGGCATGAAAAGTCGTCCTCAGATTCGGTCAGTCGTGCTGCAGCAGGTCTTCGAGCTTCTCGGCCTCGATATCCGCCTTGCGGTCGAGATAGGAGGCGAAGTACACCCCGGACAGCGCAGCGACCATGCCGGCCATGGTCGGAACCGTTGCCTTCGAGACCCCGGCGGCCATGGCGCGGACGTTACCGGTACCGAAGTAGGCCATGACGTCGAACACCGCGACCATCCCGGTCACCGTGCCGAGCAGACCCAGCAGCGGGCAGATCGCGACCAGCGTCTGGATGTTCCGGACGTTGGTCTCCAGGTTGCCCTTGAGCCGGCTGATCATCTCTTCCTTGACGCGGTGGGCGTGCCAGGACCGGTGATCGCTGCGCTCGTTCCACTGCTCGATCAGCGCCCGGCGCTCTCCCGGGAGGACCCGGAAGAGGTACCAGTACCGCTCGATGATCAGCGTCCACATCACCAGCAGGACGGCCATGATCGCCCACAGGACGTCGCCGCCGAGCTCGATGAAGCCGCGGATCGACTCGAGAAGGTTATACAGAGTGACCATGGCGCTCTTCCGCAGTGCGCGCGATGATGCCGGCGGCCTGCTCCTCGAGGATCTGGACCAGCTGACGGCTGCGCGACTGCAGGACGCTGTGGATCAGGGTCAGCGGGATGGCCACGACCAGACCGAGCACGGTGGTGATCAGCGCCATCGAGATACCGCCGGCCATCATGCGGGGGTCACCCGTGCCGAACAGCGTGATCTGCTGGAAAGTCTGGATCATGCCGACCACGGTACCCAGCAGACCGATCAGCGGCGCAACCACGTACAGCACCTTGATGAACGGCAGCCCCGATTCCAGCGGTGCGGTTTCGCGCAGGATGGCTTCGTCGAGCTTGAGCTCGAGGGTTTCCACGTCCGCGTCCGGGTTCTCTTCGTAAACGGCCAGGACGCGACCCAGGGCGTTGCCCTTGTCGGCCGAATCCCGCTTGACCTGGCGCTTGATGGCGTTTCCGCGGATGAACAGCATCACGCCCTTCCACAGCGCGAACAGCAAGCCGAGCACGCCGAGTGCGACGATGACCAGGCCGACGGGTCCACCCTGGCGC
The DNA here is from genome assembly GCA_019800895.1 of Halomonas denitrificans. NCBI lineage: Bacteria > Pseudomonadati > Pseudomonadota > Gammaproteobacteria > Oceanospirillales > Halomonadaceae > Halomonas > Halomonas denitrificans. Next base: position 109,639 of record JAHVKF010000004.1, on the reverse strand, counting down.
AGCCGCTCGCGGTAGGTCGGCGACTGGACCACGGATTGCAGGATGGTGCCGCGGGTGAAGTCCACCGCCATTTCTTCGACGGTGCCCGGAGCGGCGTTCTGGAAATCCTCGGCCATGGCCTGGTAGCGGCTGGCCGGCTGCCGGGGCAGCTCGACCAGGCGATCGCGGACCGAGTCCCAGCGCAGGAAGTTTCCGTCGGACACGGCGTTGAACACGCCGAGGCGCGCGACCGAGCGTCCCGTTTCCAGGTCGCCGTCCGCATTGGTGACGTCGGCCGTGAATTCCACGGTCTTGCCCGAGGCAGCGATCTCGCGAACGATCGCGGTCCACATTTCACGCAATTCTTCGACCCGGGGCAGGCGATCGCGCTGCGCGAGGTCGGACAGGAACTGCGAGCGACCCGGGTACTGCGCCGAGGTCATCGAGTCATCGAGGGTGGACGCGAAGTCCCCGGCGACCTGTCGAACGACGCCGAACAGTTCGCCGAGGTTGCCCTGGCGTTCGGCCAGGGTGGTTTCCAGGTCGGCCAGTTCGCGTTCGTTGTTGTCGAACTCGGTGTTGAGCCGGTCGGAACGCTGCTGCTGCGCCCGCAGTTCGGCCCGCGCCTCTTCGAGCAGCTGCTGCTGCCGGTTTCGTTCCGAGCGGAATTCCTGCAGACGCTGCTGGTCGATGCGCGCTTCTTCCGAAGCCGCCTGCTCGACCTGCTGGAGCAGTTCGTCGAGCGTCTCCTGAGCGGCGCCGCTGACCGGAAGCAGCAGGCAGGCGCTAGCCAGTAGAAGGGTCAGTCGATTCATCATTCACTCTCCGGTGCGGGCACGGGAAGACGCACCAGATCCGGTGCAACCTGATTCTGCGCGATCGCCAGGCCGTCGCTGACGGGCAGGCGGTAGTTGTCGTCGAGCTGTTCGAACTGGCGTGTGTTCGGATTCCACCAGCCGGTTTCGGTACCGTCCAGCGACTGATAGAACAGCAGCGTTCGGCCGATCCGCAGGAAATTCACTTCCTGGCCGTTCGGCAGGCTGGCACCGTAGGCTTCGGTGGTCCGGCCGAGCTCGACTTCATCGAGGTAGGCCTCGAGGATGCGGCGGTACTTTTCCGAGGTCGTCACGTCGGCCATGTCCAGCGCGTCGACGAGGTTCTCGGCCCGGCCCAGTCGTTCGTCGAGCCGGAACGGCACGTCGGCGCGGATCAGACGCGGCAGCGTCTCGGCCATCTCGATCATCAGCGGCACCACGTCGCGGTTGGTCGCCTCGAGGTTCTCGAGGTCGTCGTTGATCTGGACGATCTCCTCCTCCTGGCTCTGCACCACGCGCTGCAGCTGGTCGTTGTAGATCCGCAGGCTCTGGATCTCGTTGAGCAGCGCCCGGTACTCGCTGACGATGTCCTCGGTCTGGTCGGCCACCTGGTTGATCTGGGCCTGGACCTGGGCGGCGTTGCGCGTGATCCGGTTCTCGGTATCGATGCTGCGGTCGAGCACCTGGGCGCTGGCCGTCACGGCGAACGCGAGGCCCGCGCCGACGACCAGAGCCGCCGGCAGCGCGCGACGGGTGGGGTGATGTTTCGACATAGTTGAATTTCCGGTGTCTTTAAGGTTCGGATTCATCGGTCGGCGGCGCACATCCGGCGTCGCCATGGAGCCACGCGGAAAGAATACCGCGCCCTCCGGCGTTTGCAAAGCAGCCGTGTTCACCGGCCATGGCCACCGCCGGCCCGGCACGCCGGTCGAGAACGACCATCGAGCTGGGCGAACGATGCCCCCGCGAGCCCGGCCGTGATTCGAACGGTCGGGCCGGCGGATCGCGCGCGGGTTTCCGTTCATCGAATCCGCAGGTTCCCACTGCAGGATCCTGTTCCGGAACGCGGCGCGCGCGACGCATCGACCTGCCGGAGCAGGTCAAGTTTTCTACTATGCCACAATCACCACAGCGATCCAAACCACCGCACCCTTTGCCATGAACCCCGCTGACCATCGCCCCTGCTCGTTGACGAGACGCTTCGCCGCGATCGGCTACGACGGCCTGATCCTGGTCGGCCTGTGGATGATCGGTGCGGCATTGGTCGTGATTCCCAGCGGCGGTGCCGTCGATTCGGGCCAGCCGTTGTTCCAGCTCTATCTGCTCGCACTGGCCTATGCCTACCTGGCCGGCAGCTGGCGTATCGCCGGTCGCACCGTCGGCATGGGCGCGTGGCGGATCCAGCTGGTCTCGGTCGACGGCACGCACGGGCCGTCACCGACGCTCGGCCAGTTGACGACGCGATTCCTGGTCTCGCTGGCGTCGCTGGCGGTGCTGGGCGCCGGCTTCTGGTCCGCCCTGCTGCGCGCCGACGGCGCAACCTGGCACGACCGCGCCAGCCGGACACGGCTGCACGTCGTCGACTGAGGCGCCGGGCCCGGGCCCGGCATGCGGGGTGAGCGCGGTCAGCCCCGACGAAGGATGACGATGCCGACCGCACCGAACAACAGCGCCGGCAGCGCGTGGGTCAGTCCCAGCGGGAGCGGCAGCACGGGTGCCAGGCCCAGGCTGATTCGCTGTACGACGACGAAGCCGACGCCGAGCGCGACGCCGGCGAACACGTGCGTTGCCGTCGATGCGCTCCGGCCGGGACGGAACAGCAGCGGCAAGCCGACCAGGATCATCGCCAGCAGGTTGGCCGGGTACAGCGCGCGTCGCCAGAACGCTTCCCGGTAGGTCCGCGTGTCCAGCCCGTTGCGATCGAGGTAGTCCTCGATGCGCAGGATGTCGGCCATCGGCAGAAGGCGCGGTCGGGTGGCGAGGGCATCGAACACGTCGGGGTCGAGGCGCGAGTCCAGCGCGAGGTGGTCGAGGCGTTCCATGGCCCCGTCGGTGAGTCCAACCCGTAGGACCCGCCGCAGCTGCCACCGGCCACCGTCGTGGCGCGCCGATCGGGCGCGGATCAATTGGCCACCGTCGCCTTCCGGGTGGAAGGCGTAGATATCCAGGTCGGTCAGGTCCACCGTATCGTCCGGCCCCCAGGTCACCAGGCCCACGCGGACCATGCGCGGCCCGTCACGCAACCAGAGGCCTTCGCCGGACGCCGCACCGACGCTTCCGCTGCGGGCCTGTTCGCGAGCGACCCTGGCTTCGGTCTCCAGCCCCGGCACGGCCAGCTCGGCCATCGCGACCACGGCCAGCGTGGCCAGCAGCGCCCCGGCGACGACACGCGATGCGATGCCGCCGCGATCGAAGCCCGCCGCGCGCATCGCCACGAGTTCCCGGCCCGACGCCAGCCGGCCCAGCCCGACCAGGACCCCGATCAGTGCGGCGAAGGGGAAGATGTCGTAGACCCGGGTCGGCAGGGTCCGGGCGATGAACACCAGCATCTCGGGCACGCCGTAGTCCTGCTGAAGATCGCCGGCTTCGCGGACCACGTCGATCCCGGCGTACAACCCGACGAGCAGAGCGCTGACCGAGAGCACGCCACCCAGCGTGGCGGTGAGCAGGTAGCGAGTCAGCCGGGGCGCCGGCGGCGCGGCTACCACCTGGACCTCCACCACAACGCCGCAGCGATCGCGACCACGCCGACCGAACCATGCACCGCCCAGGCGACGGCCGGATCCAGGTCGGCACGGCCCAGGACCAGGTTCAGCGCGTTGGTGTAGACCAGATAGACCACCAGTGCCGGCACCACGACCCCGGAACGGCCGCCGCGCGGCGGCGAAACGGCCACGGGCAGCACCAGGAGCGCGAGCAGCAGCGCCGCAACCGGGGGCGCCAGCCGCCAGTGCAATTCACGCCTGGCCTCGTCGTCGCGTGCGACGAGCGCATCATCGAGCAGATCGATCGTCGATCGCTGTCGGATCGGGTCGTCGTCGCGCTGGCGCGTCGGCAGCGGCACTTCGAACTGGTTCCGGGCGAACTCGATGCGGCGCAGCGGGAGCCCGCTGCCGGAGGACGGATGGGTCAGGTGCACTCCGTCGAACAGGGACAGCAGCCGAACGCCGCTTCGCTCGTCGACGGTCAGCTCGCCACGGGCGGCGCGAATGACCTCGATCCGGTCCTCGCCGGCGCGATGGATGAAGACGCCGGTCAGTGCGGCGGTGCGCGGATCGGCGGTTTCGACGAACACGTTCAGCGCCCCGCCGCCCAGGGTCTGGAACTGGCCCGGCCGAATTCCGGACAGCAGGATTTCTTCGGCCAGCCGCTGGTCCAGCCGGGCCGCTTCGCGCGCGGTCCACGGCGCCGCCCACCCGGCGACGAGAAGCAGCAACGCCGCCCACAGCGCGGTCAGGACAACCAATGGCGTCAGCAAGCGGCCGGGCGGCAGACCGGAGGCCCTCATCACGCCAAGCTCACCGCCGGCGGCCGATTGGGCCAGCGTCATCAGCAGACCCAGCATCAGCGCCAGGGGACCGACCAGCTGCAGCGCCTCCGGGACACGCAGCGCCAGCAGGACGAAGACCGTGCGTGAAGCCGCCTCGCCGTCGGCCACCTGGCCGAGCAGTTCGGCCAGGAACAGCGCCAGCGTCACCCCGAGCAGGACCGCAAGGGTCGCCAGGGCCGCGCCGGCACTCATCCGCAGCAGGTAGCGCGACAGCGTCGGTGACGAGCCGACCGGGAGCGTCGAACCGGGCGCCAAGGAGGCCATTCAGCGCGGTAACGGCACGATCGGCAGGACGATCGACGGGACCGTCGATCGCAGGATCATCCGAACGGCCACCGATCCGTACATCGAGATGGGCTTCGTGATGAACATCGGGGCTCGGACCTGCGCGATGGGATGCCGACAGCGGGCACGGCCCTCAAGGGTACAATGGCCGCTTGTCCCGCGTGCGCAGCCGGACGCCGCCCGACGCATCGCTCCGGTGCAGCGCAGCCGTCGTTCCGGCGCACCGGCCGCGCCGGCCGCACGACGATCCGGTCGCGATCGCTCGCGCTCCGCACGCCCCGAACGTCAAAAAGGATTCCACGCATGACTTCCAATCGTATCCAGTTTTCGTCGACCGACGCCGACGCCGTCACCCTCGAGACCGACGCGCTCGTCATCGGCCTGTTCGCGAAGCAGGCGCTCCCGGGCTGGGCCACGCCGATCGACGACGCGACCGGCGGACTGCTCGAACGGCTGCGCAAGGCCGAGGAACTGCCGCCGGTGCCAGGCCGGAGCCTGGTGCTGCACGAACCGGCCGGACTGGGCGCGAAGCGTCTGGTCGTGATCGGCCTCGGCAAGCACGACAAGTGGAGCGAGAGCGGTTTCGCAGCGGTTGCCCGGGCCGCCGGGCAAGCCCTGCGCAGCACGCACGCCCGGAGTGCGCATTGCCTGCTTCCGTGGGTCGAGGTGGACGGCCGCGATGCGGCGTGGAAAAGCCAGCAGGTCGCGCTGGGTCTCGACAACGGCGACTACATCTATACCCAGACCCGCAAGCCGAAGCCCGAGGACGCGCCACCGACCGAACGCGTCTCGCTGCCCGAAGCCGACGGTGTCACCGACGCGCTCGAGCGCGCCGACGCGATCAATGCCGGCGTCCGGACGGCGCGCCACCTCGGCGACCTGCCGCCGAACATCTGCACACCCGCCTATCTCGCCGAGCACGCCGAATCGCTGGCCGACGAGATCGACGGACTCGAGGTCGAGGTGCTCGACGAGCACCGCATGACCGAGCTCGGCATGCACGCCCTGATGGCCGTGGGCAAGGGCAGCGCCAATCGTCCGCGCCTGATCCGGTTGCGCTGGCGTGGCGGCGAGGGCAAGCCCTACGCCCTGGTCGGCAAGGGGGTGACCTTCGACACGGGCGGCATCTCGATCAAGCCGCGCGACCTGATGGAGCAGATGAAGTTCGACATGTGCGGCGCGGCGACCACCATCGGCGCGCTGGAAGCGGTCGCCCGCATGAAGCTGCCGCTGAACGTCGACGGCGTGGTCGCGGCGGTGGAGAACATGCCCGACGGCGCGGCCTACCGGCCGGGCGACGTGATCACCACGATGTCGGGGCAGACCGTCGAGGTCCACAACACGGACGCGGAAGGTCGGATGATCCTGGCCGATGCCCTGACCTGGACGGCGCGGAACAGCGAACCGGTCGCGATGGTCGACATCGCCACCCTGACCGGTGCCTGCGTGGTCGCGCTGGGCCATCACGCCAGCGGCATCATGACCCAGGACGACGAGCTGGCCGAAGAATTGCTGGCGGCCGGCATCGAGGCGGCCGACCGCGGCTGGCGACTTCCGCTGTGGGACGAATACCAGAAGCAGATCGAGACGCCGTTCGCCGACATGAAGAACGTCGGCGGCATGCCGGCCGGGTCGATCACGGCCGGCTGCTTCCTGTCGCGCTTCACCGAGGGAACGCGCTGGGCCCATATCGACATCGCCGGTTCGGCCTGGCAGTGGGGCAAACCGGAATCGGCGACCGGCCGGCCGGTCGGCCTGCTGACCCGCTGGTTGATGGACCGCGCCGGCTGATCGAGCGCCGGGCGTCCCGATGCGCGTCGATTTCTACGAGCTGTCCGGCCGCTTCCAGGATCCGCTGGACGTGGCCGCGGTGCTGGTCGGCAAGGCCTGGCCCGCGCTGAATGACATCGCCGTCGTCGGCCCGCGCAGGGCCCTGGCGGAACTCGACGAGCGGCTGTGGCAGAAGCCGCGCGGACGCTTCCTGCCGCACGGCCTCGACGATCCGCAGGCGCCGATCCGGCTGGTCGAACAGGCGCCCGAACGCGCCGCGCTGCTGATCAACCTGGATCCGGCAGCTCCCCTGCCTAAGGGCCGGTACGAGCGTGTGCTCGAACTGGTCCCCGCCGACGAGGACGCCCGACCACGCCTGCGCCGGCGCTGGAAGGACTGGCAGCGTGCAGGTGCCGATCTGCACCACCACGTGCTGAAGTAGAGCGCCGCGGCCGGCGCGGCTCGAAGCGGCGGATCGCGGGCCGCTCCGGGCCTCCCGGGCGCCCGCCCGGGCGCCGCTCGCAGTACCATGGGCGCCCTGCTCATCGACCGGACCCGAACCGGGATCGCTGGCCGTCCGTCGGCCCGGTTCCGACGCAATGCGCCATGGACAAGACCTACGACCCCGACAGAATCGAATCCCGCTGGTACCCGACCTGGGAAGACGCCGGCTGCTTCCGGCCGTCCGGCGAAGGCGCGCCGTACACCATCCTGCTGCCGCCGCCGAACGTCACCGGCACCCTGCACATGGGGCACGCCTTCCAGCACACGCTGATGGACTGCCTGATCCGCGTCCATCGCATGAAGGGCTTCGACACGCTCTGGCAGGTCGGCGTCGATCATGCCGGCATCGCCACGGAGATGGTGGTGACCCGCCAGATCGAGGCCGAGGGCGGCAAGCGCGACGACTACAGCCGCCAGCAGTTCATCGACCGGGTCTGGCAGTGGAAGCAGGAATCGGGTTCGACGATTACCGGCCAGATGCGTCGGCTCGGCGCCTCGGCCGACTGGTCGCGAGAACGTTTCACGATGGACGACGACCTGTCCGAAGCGGTCATCGAGACCTTCGTCCGGCTGCACGACGAGGGTCTGATCTACCGGGGGCCGCGACTCGTCAACTGGGACCCGGTGCTGAAGACCGCGATCTCGGATCTCGAGGTGGTCAACAGCGACGAGCAGGGCAAGCTGTGGTCCATCCGCTACCCGCGGACCGACGGCCAGGGCGACGTGATCGTGGCGACGACGCGCCCGGAAACCATGCTCGGCGACGTCTGCGTCGCGGTCCACCCCGACGACGAGCGCTACACGGACCTGGTCGGCAAGACCGTCAGACTGCCGCTGACCGAGCGCGAGATTCCGGTGGTGGCCGACGACTACGTCGACCCGGAGTTCGGTACCGGTTGCGTCAAGATCACGCCGGCCCACGATTTCAACGACTGGGACGTCGGCGCGCGTCACGACTTCGAGCCGATCAACATCTTCACCCCGGAGGCCCGGATCAACGACCACGCGCCGGAGGTCTATCGGGGGCTCGATCGCTTCGACGCACGCAAGCGCATCGTCGATGATCTCAGGACCCGCGGCTTGCTGGTCGAGGAGAAGCCGCACGCCATGGTCGTCCCACGCGGTGATCGATCCGGGCAGGTCATCGAGCCCTACCTGACCGACCAGTGGTTCGTGAAGATGGACTCGCTCGGCAAGCTCGGCCTGGACACGGTCGAACGCGGCGACGTCGAGTTCGTGCCCGGCAACTGGATCAACACCTATCGCCACTGGATGGAGAACCTCCAGGACTGGTGCATCTCGCGGCAGTTGTGGTGGGGCCACCGCATTCCGGCCTGGCACGACGAGCACGGCAACGTCTACGTCGGTCGCAGCGAAGCGGAGGTGCGCGAGAAGCACGGTATCGCCGACGGCGTGGCGCTGTCCCAGGACCCGGACGTGCTCGAGACCTGGTTCTCGTCGGCGCTGTGGGCGCACTCGACGCTGGGCTGGCCGGACGCGGAACGGATGGCGTCCGAGGGCTACGACCGCTACCTGCCGAGCTCGGTGCTGGTCACCGGCTTCGACATCATCTTCTTCTGGGTGGCCCGGATGATCATGATGACCGGTCACTTCACCGGCAAGGTGCCGTTCGAGCAGGTCTACATCACCGGGCTGATCCGCGACCGCGACGGCCAGAAGATGTCGAAGTCGAAGGGCAACGTACTCGATCCCATCGACCTGATCGACGGCATCGGTCTCGACGACCTGGTCGCCAAGCGCACCGCCGCGCTGATGCAGCCGCAGATGAAGAAGGCGATCGAGAAGCACACGCGCGAGGAATTCCCGGACGGCATTCCCGCCTTCGGCGCCGATGCGCTGCGTTTCACCTTCGCCGCGCTGGCCGGCCACGGCCGCGACATCAAGTTCGACCTGTCGCGCTGCGAGGGGTACCGCAACTTCCTCAACAAGCTCTGGAACGCCTCGCGCTTCGTTTTCATGAACATCGGCGACGACGCCCTGCCCGACGCACCTGCCGACGACGTGATCTCGCGCTGGATCCGCTCCAGCCTGGCGCGCACGATCGAACAGGTCGATCGCGCTCTCGACGATTACCGCTTCGATCTCACCGCCCAGGCGCTCTACGAATTCACCTGGCACCAGTTCTGCGACTGGTACCTGGAACTGGCCAAGCCGGCGCTGGCCGACGATGCCGACCCGGCGACCGCCGCCGGCACGCGGCGGACGCTGGCCGAGGTGCTCGACGCCCTGCTCCGCCTGCTCCACCCCTTCGTGCCGTTCGTTACCGAGGAGATCTGGCAGAAGCTGCGCGGGCCGCTCGCCATCGACGAGGCGTTTCTCGCCGGCGCGGCCTGGCCCTCGGCGGGCGCCGTGGACGAAGCCGCCGAGGCCGACGCCGAGTGGCTCAAGCAGGCGGTCGGTGCGGTTCGCTCGGCGCGCACCGAGCTGGGCCTGGCGGCCGGCAAGCCGATGCCGCTGCTGGTCCAGAACGCGACCGACGCGGACCTCGACCGGATCGAGCGGTTCGACGGCCTGATCCGCAGGCTCGCGCGGCTGGAGACGATCGATGCGGTGAGCGACGATCGCGATACCGCCGACTGCGCCGTGCAGCTGGCCGGCGAGATGCGCCTGCTCATCCCACTGGCGGGCCTGGTCGACATGGGCGAAGAGATCGCACGTCTGGAAAAGCAGCTCGAGCGGGAGAGGAAGGGCCTGCAGGTCGCCGAGAAGAAGCTGGCCAACGAACGCTTTGTCGGCAACGCGCCGGCCGAGGTCGTCGACAAGGAGCGCCAGCGCCTCGCCGATCATGGCCAGAAGGTGGCCGAACTCGAAGCCCAGATCGAGAAACTCCGGGCGCTCGCCTGACGCCTTGACGCGCCGGCCGGGGTCGGCACACACTGATCGCGAGGGCATTCCGGCGGTCAGGTGCAATGAGCGAGAGACAAAGCGGCAGACCTTCGGACACGGCACGCGACAGCGACCCGCCCGCCGGCGCCGGGCGGCATCCGTCCGCGATCGAGCTCGAGACCGTCTACGAGGCGTTGCGCTCGATCGCCCGGCGCGAACGCGGTCGCAACCCCAGCCGCACCCTGAACACCACGGTCCTGGTCCACGAGGCGTGGCTCAAGCTCGGCGGCGACCGCGCCTGGAACGACACCCGCCAGTGCCTGGGCACCTACGCCATGGCCATCCGCCAGGTCCTCGTCGACTACATCCGGAACCGGACGGCGGCGAAGCGCACGCCGGACCCGGACTTCGAACACTTCCATCTCGAGCAACTCGGCACTCGAACCGCCGAGGAACTGCTGGAGATCGATCGCGCTCTCGACCGCCTCGAATCGCTGGACCCGCGACTGGCCCGGCTGGTCGAGCTGCGTTTCTTCGCCGGGCTGAGCGTGCCGGAGGCCGCGGCGAGTCTGGGCGTTTCCGAGCGCACGGCCACGCGGGACTGGCAGCGTGCACGGGCCTTCCTGCAGGCCGTGCGCGACGACGGGAGGCCCGGCCATGGCGCTGACTGAAGACGACTGGTCGCAGGTCACCGACTGGTTCGATCGCCTGGCCGAACTCGACCCGGCCGCCCGCCGGGACACGCTGGCCGGGCAGGAGCTGGCGCCCGACGTGCGCGAGTGGCTGGACCGCCTGCTCGCCGCGCACGATACGCCCGAACCCCTGCTGGTCGACCGCACGATCGACGCGGTTGCAGCCGAACTGGCGCGGGGCGACGGGCCCCCACCGCCGAGGGACTGGACCGGCCAGCGAATCGATGCCTGGCGGATCGTCGGGGAGATCGAGCGCGGCGGCATGGCCACGGTGGTGCTGGCCGAACGCGACGACGGTCGGTACGAGCGTCGGGTCGCGCTCAAGGTGCTGCATGCCGCCGTCGACGGGCCGGCCCATCGCAGCAGCCTGGAACGCGAGATCCGGCTTCTGGCCGGGCTGTCCCACCACGGCATCGTCCACCTGATCGACGGCGGGCTCAGCGAACAGGGCTGGCCCTACATCGCGATGGAGTACGTCGAAGGCGAGCCCATCGATGCCTGGTGCGACCGAACCGAAGCCAGTCTGGAAGTGCGGGTCGAGCTGCTGCGCCAGGTCGCCGAGGCGGTGGCCTACGCCCATTCGAGACTGGTCGTCCACGCAGACCTCAAGCCGGGCAACGTGCTGGTCGACGGCCGTGGGCGCGCTCGCCTGGTCGACTTCGGCATCGGGCGGCTGCTCGACTCGGACGCGCGCTCGCCGCGCCCGACGTTCCTGCGCTGTTCACCGGCCTGGGCGTCACCGGAGCAGCTCGCCGGCGAGGCGGCGGGCGTGGCCAGCGACGTGCACGGCCTCGGTCTCCTGATGGTTCGCCTGCTGACCGGGCGCAACCCGCGCACCGGCGGAGAAGTGACGCGGCTGCTGGCCGGACTGGCACCGCCGCGGGAAATCGCCCCCCTGTCGGCAGGGCCCGAGGTGCCCTATCCGTCCGCTCGCCTGCGCGGCGATCTCGAGGCGATCTGCGCCCGTGCCACCGCCGTCGACCCCGCACGGCGGTACCGGTCCGCCGAAGCCCTCGAACGCGACCTGGCGGCGTGGCAGCACGACCGCCCGGTCGACGCAAGAAACGGCGGAACCGGCTACCGGATCGGCCGCTGGCTGGCGCGCAACCGGCTGGCCGCGGCAGCCAGCGGCCTCGCGCTGGCCGCGATCCTCGCCGGATCGGGGGTGGCCACGTGGCAGGCGGTCCGGGCGCAGGCCGAGGCAGTCCGAGCGTCGGCCGAAGCGGCCCGTGCCGAGACCATCAAGGAGTTCCTGCTGACGATGTTCACCGCCGCCGACCCCTGGCTGGCCGGCGGCGCGGAGCTCGACCTCCGCGACGTGCTCGCCCAGGGAAGCCGACAGCTCGAGACCGACGAGTCGCTCGATCCCGGAACGCGGGTCGAACTGCTGACGACCCTCGGCGACGTCGAAGTCGCTCTGGGCTGGCACGAGCAGGCCGATGCCATGTTCGAGCGGGCGTCCCGGCTGCTCGACCGCCATCCCGATCTTCCCGATGTCCAGCGTGCCCGTCTGGGGTTGGAGCGCGCCGTTCTGGCCAGTATCCAGGGCGATTATCAAGCTCAGGAGGCCGCGCTGGGACGCGTGCTGGGCCTGCTGCCCGAGGCCCGCGACGCCGACGCGATCCGGCTGCACGCCCGGACCTGGGGTCTGTATGCGTCGCTCTACGCGCGTCAGAATCGAGCCGCGGACGCGGAGCGGGCGTTCGAACGTCTCGAGGCCCTGCTGGCCGCCGCCGACGATCCGATGACGGATCTCCGGATCAACCTGTTGTCGAGCCGCGCCGTACTTGCCTACAACCGCGGCGACATGGATTCCGCCTACCGGGCCATGCAGGCCGAGCGCGAACTGCAGCTGGCGCACTTCGGCGGTGGCGACCCGAAGATGGTCCGCACCCTGTCCAACCTGGCAGCCGTCGCCGCGCAGCTCGGTCGGCTCGACGAGGCCCTTGCTCACGATCAGGAGGCCGTGCGCCTGGCCCGTGACGTGTACCCGGAAGATCATCCCTCGGTGGCCCGCGCCCTCTATGCCCTGGGCGACACCTTGCGCCAGCACGGCCGCTTCGACGACGCGCTCGGCTACCTGGACGAAGCGCGTGCGATCCAGCACGCCGCCGACCTTCCGACCGAACGCGCCCTGACCGACCTGGTCCGGGCCCGTACCCTGCTTGCTCTGGGCCGCGGCCGCCCGGCCGCGGACATCGCGCGGGACGCTCGAGAGATTCTCGAGGAAGCGTGGGGACCGACCGAGCGATCGGTGATCCAGGCCCTGGAGTTCGAACTGCTCGGCCACGCGCTGGCCGGTGATGCGTCGGGACGGGAAGCGACCGAGGACGTCGCTCGGGCGAAGCTGGCCCGGCTCGAGCCCCCCGCACGCTGGCAGACGGTTGCCCAGATGCTGCGCTGGCGGATCGCGCGCGGCCGCCTCGAGAGCGGCGACCCGGACGGCGCCCTGGCACTGCTGGCCGAGGCCGCCGAGGCGCCGGATGATGTGGCCGTGCACCCCTCGGTCACGCTTCGCCTCTCTGCCCTCGGCCTGATGCTCGACGGGCCGCCGGGCGGAGGGACCGGGAGCGTGCGGACCGACCCCACGATGACCGATCGCCTGCTGTCCGCGCTCGACGAGCCTGCAGCCAACGACGATGCCCGAGCGTTCGCGTTGTGCGCGGTCGCTCGAGTGCATCCGGAACCCGCCGACCCGCACCGGATCGACGCGCTGGCGCAGCTGGCCGCCCTGCGCGAATCATCCACCTTGTCCTTCGAGGGCCGCCGCGACGCGGAGTGCCCTGCCCTTCAGAGCGAACCCGGCCCCTCGAAGCCGTCGGCAAACACGCCGGCATCGTCGTCGTAGATCGTCACCGGCAACGTGCTGGGCGCGCCCAGCGTCCCTGTGCCGCCGTCGATCGAAAGCTGGATCGTCAGGCGCTCGCGATCTTCGCCCACGCCGTCGTCGACCAGGCCCAGCACGACGCTCTTCGGGAGATTGTCGCCGTCGGCCCAGGTCACCACCGTATCGATCGGAGCAAAATCGCTGCCCGGCATGGCGCTGCCGGCCACCGTCTGCACCCGGATGCGGGCCTCGCCCTGCGCCGCACCGGTCCGGCGCAGCAGCAGTGTCCGCGCGGGATCGCCCTCGTTCATTTCCACAAGTAGGTCGATGAACGCGACCTCGCCGCCGTCGATGGTGCCGCGGAACTCGAGCGCGCCGAGATCGAAAGGTCCCAGCCCGTTGGTCACCCCGGCCGTGTCGACGCCGCGCGGCAGGTTTTCCAGGTCGGGCTCGAGGATCGGGTAGGTGGCCGCATCGCAGAAGTCGACCGCGGGCGAAACACCGGTGGGTCGCAGCCCGCCGTCGAGCATGGCGTCGGCGGCCACGCTGTCGGTGCTGCCCGGCGGTAGCGATGCGATCTCGTGGGCGACCACGCAGGCGGCGCTGCCGATGTTCGGAAAGCTCGGTGACCCCCAGATCCCCGAGAAGACGCGACCCGGACTCTCGGCGACCAGGTTGCCGAAAAAGTCGACGTTGTTGCTGGTATTGAGGAAGACCGCGGAATCGAATTCGGAGTCGGCATTGCCGGCGAAGGTGTTGTAGACGAGGCGGGCGTCGTTGCCGAAGTTCAGGGTCACGACCTCGGCATTCCCGGCCATGGGGTGGCCGGTGAACACGTTGCCTTCGAGGTAGACATCGACGGAGTCCGGTGGAAGTTCGCCGCCGGCCAACGTGGAATACAGCGCCGCCCCGCTGTCGGAGGCCGAGTTCAGCGTGAACCAGGTCTGGCGGACATCGACCTCGGTACCGTTTCCACGCACGAAGATTCCGCCGCCCTGCACCGCCGAGTTGCCGGCCACGTCGCTGCAGCGGACGACCGAGTGACAGGCTTCGTCGTCCAGCGTGCGATCGATCTCCAGGCGAGCCATGCTGCCGACCCACGCACCACCGCCGCTGCCGTCGCCGTCGCCGTCGTCATCGGCCCGATTGACCCGGAGAACGGCATCGGTCATGCGCACCAGGGTTCCGGCGCCGGTCACGAACAGGCCGCCTCCGTTCTCCGTCGCCGTATTGCCGTCCACCGTGGTTCGGCGATCGGCGTCGCCGAAGCCGAAGAATCCCTGCTCGCCGCCGACCACGTTGACGCGCCCGCCGTTGCTGGCAGCGATGCCGCCGCCCGTGCCCGCCGAATTCTCGTAGATGCCGTCCGGGAAGCTCGCGTAGACATCGGCGACGCAACCGGAGCGCACGCTCAGCCCGCCGCCGGAAATGGCCGTCGAGTTCCCCGACACGGACACGTCCGTATCGATCACCATGCTGGCCTGCGCGCCACTGCAGGAGATGCCGCCGCCGAACGCGGTCGCCGTATTCGCGGTGACGTCGGAATCCCCGAGTAGCCACAACAGGGTCTGGGTGCCGTCGTTCGTGTCGCCGACGGCGATTCCACCGCCGGAGCTCGCCGAGTTCTGGGTCGTCCTCACGTCGGTGGCGATCACGAAATTGTTGTTGCGGATCTCCATGCCGCCGCCGGCGCTACCGCTGCCGCCGCGCAGCTCGAGGTTCTCGAGGAACACGTTCTCCAGCGAGGCGACCTGATCGATCAACAGGACCGGTCCGGCCGATGCGGTGCCGCGATCGAGCACGGTCCGTGCACCGGTGGGGCCCGCCGACGCACAGTTGACGAAGCCGCCGACCAGGCGAACGGTCTGATCGGCCAGGTCGTTGATGAAGAAGCGCCGATTCACGTACTGGCCGGTGTTGGCCAGGCGGATTTCGGTTTCGGCCGCGCCGTTGGCGTCCGAGGCCGCCGCGTCGATGGCCTGCTGCAGTCCGTTGATCGAGGGCGAGGCGGTGAAGTCGCACGACGGATCGTTGCCGACGCGAAGGACGGGCACCCCGCGCGATGGGCCATCGTCGCCGACGCCGGGACGCCAGGGCGTTTCCATCAGTCGCTCGATCCGTTCATCGGCTGACAGCGGCAAGGCCGCGACGGCGGCCAGGATCAGCAGGATTCGATGCATCGTACGGCTCCACGAAGACCGGGGTTCACCCTGCAATCGGAATCCGTGGGCGAATCCGGCCAACGCGGGCCGCCGGTGCTGTCCGTGAACCCGCTGGAGCCGGCCTCAGTCGTCCTCGAACCGTCCCAGCCGCTGGCGCCGGCGATCGACGCGGAGTTCGAACACGTCGGGCCGCGAATAGTGGCCGGCCGCATCGAAGCTCTGGCGAGCGCGCCGGACCGCAGAGGAATCGATCTCGGCGACGAACACCCCGGAGGCGTCCAGCACCGGTTCGAGCACCCACTCGCCGTCGGGCCCGGCGACGCAGGAACCTCCGCGCGCCCACGGCAGGTCCCGGGATGCGGCGTTCAGGGCGTCGGCCTGCGGCAGGCCGGCGAGCCGTCGTGCATCGAGATCTCCGGCCCGCATCAGGCCCGAGACCGACAGCACGAAGCTGCGTCCTTCGCGCGCCATGAAGCGGGTGATGTCGGCCGTGTTTCGAGGATTGCCCGGCCAGATCGCGACGTGCAGGTCCTCGCCCTGGGCCTGCAGGCTGGCGCGGGCCAGGGGCATCCAGTTCTCCCAGCAGTTCAGCGCCCCGACCGTGAAGCCGTCGAGCGGCCAGGTCCGCAGGCCGTGACCGTCGCCCACGGCCCAGACCAGCCGCTCCTCGTGGGTCGGCATCAGCTTGCGATGCACGGCGCGGACCTCGCCCGACGGATCGATCGAGACCGCGCTGGCGTAGACGCTCTCGCCGCGCTCGGAAGGCCGTTCGAGCACGCCGAGGACCACGGCAATGGCGCTGCGACGCGCCGCCTCCACGACTCCATCGAGGTGGCCGGCATCGAGGTCCACGGCCTGGTCGACGTAATGCGCCCACAGCTCGGCCTGGACCGGGGACTCGAAGCGCGCGCCGTCGGTGCGCTCGACCCAGAACGGATAACCGGGAACCAGGCACTCGCCGAACGCGACCAGGCGGGCGCCCTCGGCGGCCGCCGTCTCGATCGCGGCGACCACCCGGTCCAGGGTGGACGCCCGATCCAGCCAGGCCGGAGCGATCTGCGCCGCCGCGATCCGGATTCGTCCTTCGGGGCTTCGACCGCTCATTCCACGTTATCCGGCCCGACGGCCCGGTCGTCGAGGTGACGGACCATGACCAGCGCGTCCTCGCGGCCGTCGTCGGCCGGGTAGTAGCCCGGTCGTTTGCCGATCACCCGGAAGTCGTTCCTTCGATAGAGCTCGATCGCGCGACGGTTGCTCGGCCGGACTTCGAGAAACAGGCGATGCGCCTTGAGCAGGCGAGCCTCGACCAGCGCGGTGTCGAGCAGGCTGCGCGCAAGACCGGTGCCGCGCAGTGAAGGTGCGACGCACAGATTGAGCAGGTGGGCCTCGCCGGCCGCAGCCGACAGGATCATGTAGCCGCCGATGCCGCGATCGACCTCCGCGACCCGGCAACAGTAGCCGACCCTCATGCAGTCGGAGAAGACGCCCCGGGTCCACGGGTAGGGATACGACGCCTCTTCGATCTCGTGGACGGTTCGCACGTCGTCCCGGCGCATCGGCCGGATGGCGATCTCGGGCTGGAGGACCGCGGCCATCGGGGCTCGCCGTCAAGCCGCCGGCAGCAGTGGACGCAAGGCCTGCCAGAGCGCCTTGCGCGCGGAACCGGACTCGCGGAGTTCGGTCAGCCGGGGCAGATTCAGCACCGCCGGATGCTCCACCGACCCGCCGCCGAAGTCGAGGACCCACTCGATACCGCGCTCGGGCCAGTCCTCGGCCGCGACCCCGGACTCGGCACTGTCGGACCAGCGCCCGAAGCGGACCTGGTCGATCCCGAGCAGACCGCGCAGGTCGTCGAGGAAGCGCTGGTCCTCGGCCGCGCCCGCATCATCGATCAGTAGCAGCCAGCGGCCGCGCCCGGAGGCCAGCCGGATTCGCGGGCCTGCCGCGGCCCTCGACGGCGCGCCGGTCGTTCCGCAGTCGACTCCAGTGCCGGTCGGTGACCCGCTCGCGGATCCGGAGGATGCCTGTGCGGCAGCGTCCGACGCGGTCCCGGCGGCGGGCTCGCGGTCCCGCCGGACCCAGACGTCGATGTCCATTGCCGCCAGGCGGCGACGCGAGCTCGGCGCGACGGTCATCGGCCGTCGCGGCGCCGCCGGCGCCGCTGCTGGTAGCGGCCGTGGACGGTCAGAACCAGGCCGGAGGTCACGTACAGCACCCCGATGGTGAACAGCACCGCTGGAACGTCGATCGCCAGCAGCACCAGGACTACCAGCAGCAGGAAGATCCAGGCGATCGGGACCCGTCGCTCCCGCGAACCACCGCCCTTGAAGCTCGCGTAGCGCACGCGCGAGACCATCAGCGCGCCGAGCACCACAGTCAGCACCAGCATCGACCAGGCGACGCTTTCGGCGTCGATGGCGCGGCTTTCGAAGAACCAGATCGTGGAAACCAGCGTCCCCGCGGCGGCGGGGCTGGCCAGGCCCTGGAAGTAGCGCTTGTCCGCGACTCCCGCCTGCGTATTGAAGCGGGCCAGGCGGAGCGCGCCGCAGGCCGTGTAGAAGAACGCCACCAGCCAGCCGATCTTCTGGCCGAGCGGGCCGGCGACTTCCAGCGTTGCCAGCGACCAGCTCCAGACCAGCAGCGCAGGCGCGAGGCCGAAGGACACGAGGTCCGACAGGCTGTCGTACTGCGTGCCGAACTGCGACTGGGTCCCGGTCAGGCGGGCGACCCGGCCGTCGAGCCCGTCCAGGACGCCGGCGATGACCACCGCGATGCAGGCCGCGACCGTGTCTCCGCGAACCCCGGCGATGATCGCGTAGAAGCCCGCCATCAGCGCGGCCGTGGTCAAGGCGTTCGGCAGCAGGTACGCGCCGCGCGCCAGCGGGCCGTTCGATTCCGAATTGGGTGCGTTCACGCGTCTCCTCGGCTGTTGGCCGTCGAGCGGGTTCGTACGCGCTCGGCGCATCGATCCGCACGCCTATCCTAAACGCAATTGCAGACGATGCCGCTGCGACGTGAACGCCCCTGCGGCCGCCGGGTGGACAGGAACGGGCCGAGGATGGAGTCGACGCCGTTGGCGACGAAGAGCGAGGGGATCGCGGCAACGTGCCCTTGCATCCGGCAACCGTCTGCCGCTACTCTCGACGTTCCTTCGATGACTACAGCGGGCGGTACTCGATGAACATCCTGAAGATCGCAGGGCTGGCCCTGGTGCTGGCGGCTTCGACGTCTGGATGGGGGCAGACCTTCTACAAGTGGACCGATGACGAGGGCACGACCCACTTCACTGCAAGCCCTCCGGACGACCGCGACTACGAGACGGTCAACACCTCGATCAGCGTGGTCAGCCGCGTCGGAGGTTCGACGGCGCCCGAACCCGCCCCCGAGGACGAGGAAGAGGCCGCCGACGAGGCGCAGATGCCACGTCAGGGCGAGCCCGATCCGGAGCAGGTCGCGGCCCGTTGTACCCAGGCCCGCGAGAACATGTTCTGGCTGCAGAACCGCCGGCGGATCGAGGTCGAGCGCGCCGACGGGACGATCGAGTACGTCGAGGGCGAGGACCGGGAAGCGATGATCGCCGAAACCCAGGCGTTCATCGACCAATGGTGCGACGAGCAGGCCGGCTGAGCGCCTCCGCGGTTCGAATCCACGGGGCCGGCCATCCCGGTCGGCCCACCCCGGCAAACTGGTAGACTTGCGGGCTTGTTCCCGCTATCCGGTTTCGTCCGATGAAGACCACCGCCTACCACCTCGCCACGCTGCGCGAGGTCCCCGCCGATGCCGAAGTGGTCAGCCACCAGCTGATGCTGCGCTGCGGCATGATCCGCAAGCTCACCTCGGGCATCTACACCTGGACGCCGCTGGGCCTGCGGGTCCTGCGGCGGGTCGAGCGGGTCGTGCGCGAGGAAATGGACGCCTCGGGTTGCCTGGAACTGCTGATGCCCTCGGTGCAGCCTTCCGAACTCTGGAAGGAAAGCGACCGCTGGGACAACTTCGGACCGCTGCTGCTGAAGATGACGGACCGCGCCGGGCGCGAATACGCCTTCGGACCGACGCACGAGGAAGTCATTACCGAGTTCGCCCGGGCGGAGTTGCGCTCCTACAAGCAGCTGCCGATCTGCTTCTACCAGATCCAGACGAAGTTCCGTGACGAGATCCGGCCTCGCTTCGGCGTGATGCGGGCCCGCGAGTTCCTGATGAAGGACGGCTACTCGTTCCACATGGACGAGGCCGGCCTGGACGCGTTCTACCAGGTCATGTACGCGACCTACACGAGAATCTTCCAGCGCCTGGGCCTGGAGTTCAAGGCGGTCAAGGCCGACTCCGGCAACATCGGCGGCGCGACCAGCCACGAGTTCCACGTGCTGGCCGAATCCGGCGAGGACCTGATCGCCCACGTCGAGAACGGCGATTACGCCGCAAACGTCGAGCTTGCCGAAGCCGTCTGCAACGACGAGCGCGCGGAGCCCTCGGAGGACCTGCGCGTGGTCGATACGCCGGACGCCCGTACCATCGCCGCGCTGGTCGAGCAGTTCGATGTACCGATCGAGAAGACGATCAAGACACTGGTCGTGCACGCGGCCGAGGATCAGGACTTCGACCTCGTCGCGCTGCTGGTGCGCGGCGACCACGAACTCAATGCGGTCAAGGCCGAGAAGCTCCCGCAGGTCGCCAGTCCGCTGGTCATGGCCAGCGAAGAGGAGATCCGCGCGGCGATCGGCGCGGGTCCGGGCAGCCTGGGCCCGGTCGAGCTGCCGATCCCCGCCGTCGCCGACCGCACCGTGGCCGCGATGAGCGACTTTTCCGCCGGCGCGAACGTCGATGGGCAACACCACTTCGGCATCAACTGGGAACGCGACGTGCCGCTGCCCGAAGTCGCGGACCTGCGCAACGTCCGGGCCGGCGACCCGGCGCCCGACGGGTCCGGGCCGCTGTCGCTGATCCGCGGCATCGAGGTCGGCCACATCTTCCAGCTGGGTACCAAGTACTCCGCGGCGATGAACGCCGTGGTCATGGACGAGAACGGCCGCGGCCAGCATCCCTGGATGGGCTGCTACGGCGTCGGGGTGTCGCGTATCGTCGCGGCGGCCATCGAGCAGAACCACGACGAGCGCGGAATCATCTGGCCGGAACCGCTGGCCCCGTTCTCGATCGCCCTGCTGCCGCTGAACCACCACAAGTCGACGCGGGTGAGGCAGTTCGCCGACGCACTGTACGAGAAGCTCACCGCCGCCGGCATCGACGTGCTGATGGACGACCGTCCGCTGCGCCCGGGCGTGATGTTCGGCGACGTCGAACTGCTCGGCATTCCCCACGCCCTGGTCATCGGCGACAAGGGCCTGGACAACGGCATCGTCGAATACCGCCGCAGGGGCGGCGAAGGCGGCGAGGTGAAGGTGGACGAAGTGGAAGCCTTCGCGCTCGAACTCGCGGGCAAACGCTGATCAGCGAAAGGCCGTTTACCGCAGATTACGCAGATAAACGCAGATTAAAACAACGAAGCTTGGTCGACAGCCGAGCACAACGGACGACATGCGGAGTGCAGTGCGTCGTTCATTCGGACCGGCAGGTGGCACTCTTCTTAAGCCACTGCTGCGACCGGAATCGCGCCGAAGAAGAATATGAAGAGAGGCCGCAGCCGCCGTACTGCAAGCAGCCTCGCTTGCCTTCATCTGCGTCCATCTGCGTTCATCTGCGGTAGAACATCCAGCGCTCAGGCTTCGTTCACGTCGCCGGCCCCCGAGCGCATCCAGACGTCGCGTTGCGGGAAGGGAATTTCGATGCCGGCGCGGTTCAGTTCCTTGTAGATCTTCATGTAGAGCTGGTGGCTGACCAGGCCGCGCAGGGCCGGTTGCTTGACCCAGCACAGCAACTCGAAGTCCAGGGAGGAATCGCCGAAGCCGCGCATCCGTACACGGGGCTTGGGGTCCTGGACCACCGTGTCGTGCTCGAACGCGATCGTCTCGAGCAGCTCGACGACCTCATCGACGTCCGAGCCGTAGGCCACGCCGATCTTGAGCCGGATCCGGAAGCGCTCCCAGCGCCCGCCCGACTCGTTGACCACCTTCGCGTTGGCCATCGCCGAGTTCGGCATGATCACCTCGACGTCGTCGCGGGTCAGGATCCGCGTCGAGCGCATGCCGACCTTGGTCACCTCGCCACGTTCTCCGGTGTCGAACACGATGTAGTCGCCGACCTTGTACGGCGTGTCGGCGATGATGAAGAAGCCCGCGAACAGGTTGGCCAGGGTTTCGCGCGCCGCGAAGCCGATCGCGATGCCGAGCACGCCGGCCGAAGCCAGCCATGCGGTCGGATCGATGTTCCAGACCATCAGCAGCGCATAGGCCGCGATGCCGATGACCAGCACGTTGGCCAGCAGGTCGAACAGCGGCAGCGTTCTCGCCTCGAACATCGGGTAGCGATTGCGCACGGCCGCCAGGACCTGCAGCCCGATGTGCGCCGCGCGCATGCCGCTGCGCATCAGGCGCAGGATCAGCACCGTGACCAGCAGCCGCGTGATGATCGTCTCGGCCTTCTCCGGCAGCCCCAGCACCTGGATCGCAGCGACCAGCGCGAGATAGCCGATGACGAAGGCGCCGACGTTGCCGACGACCTGCAGCATGCTCTCTGCCAGGTCGCCGGGCAGCGGCCGGACCAGGCGACCGACCGCGTGGAGCAGGACCAGGCGCGCGACCACGCCCACCGCGATCCCGACCAGCGCGATGGTCAGGGCAAGCGCGGCCGGATAGGCCGAGAGGAACTCCCAGGCCGGGTGCAGCACGCCCGGCAGCCAGCCGGGCACCACGTTCAGTTCATCGTTCACGTCGTGCTTCCGCCGCTCGTGGTTTCGAGGATCCGTGCTCCGACGCGCTCTTCTGCGCCCCGGGACCGAGATGCTCGGTGCCTCGCGCCCGGGCCAGGGCGACCTGGCGGGCACGCTCCCGGAGGCTGTTCAGGCGGTTCTCGTCGAAGACCTCTCCACACGCGAGGCAGCGGCGGTCCTCGATCGGCGGCAGGCCGGCCGGATCCAGCGCATCGGCCGGCCGCCGACAGCCGATGCAGACCGTACGGCCCGTGGGACGAAGGCGCGCATCGACGCTGACCCGGTCGTCGAACACGAAGCACTCCCCCGTCCAGCGCGACGCCTCGGGGGGTACGCGGGCAAGGTAGCCGAGGATCCCGCCGTGGAGCTGGTAGACCTCGGAAAAGCCCTCGCTCTCCATCCACAGGCTGGCCTTCTCGCATCGGATACCGCCGGTGCAGAACATCGCGACCGGACGGTCCGGATCCAGTTCGCGCCGGGCCCAGTCCTTGAACTCGGCGAAGCTCTCGGTCCCGGGATCGATCGCGCCGGCAAAGGTCCCCAGTTCGTATTCGTAGTGGTTTCGCGTATCGACCAGCTGAACGTCGTCCCTCGCCAGCAACGCGTTGAATGCGTCCGGGTCCAGCGCACGACCTCGGCCGCCCTTCGCCGGGCTCGCCTCCGGATCGAAGGTCACGATCTCGGGTCGGATACGGACCTTGAGCCGTCGGAACGGCGGTGTATCGACGCGCTGCCGGTTCAATACCGGCCGGTCCACGCCGAGACGCCCGGCCATCCAGGCCAGCGCCTCGTCGAGTGCGGCAGCGCGGCCGCTCAAGCTGAAGTTGATGCCCTCGGGCGCCAGCAGTACGGTTCCCCGCAGGTCGAGGCGTTCCAGCGCCTTGATCAGTCGCGCACGGGCCAGGGGAAGCTGGCCGAGGGGCAGGAACCGATAGCCGGCGACCAGCTCGAGGTCCGGAGCGGAAGAATCGATCATGGCGCCATTGTAACCAGCCGTACGAGGCCCGGGCCGGCGCCGAGGGCGCCTGTACCGTCGCTTCGAAGAGAGGCCGCCGGGGCGTCGACCGCCCCGGCGGATCGAGCCCACCGTTACTTGTAGGTCTGCAGGCGCCCGGCCTTGTAGTCGGCCCAGTAGGTCTTGAGTTCGCGCTTCACGACCGGCGCGAGGAGATATACGCCGATCAGGTTGGGCAGCGACATCGCCAGGATCATGGCATCGGCGAAGTCCATCACGGAGGCCAGGTTGATCGACGAACCGACCACGATCGCAGCCAGCACGATCAGTTTGAAGAGGTTCTCCTTCGACTTGCCCTCACCGAACAGGTAAGTGAAGGACTTCAGGCCGTAGTAGGACCAGGAAATCGTGGTCGAGAACGCGAACATCAGCACCGCGACCAGCAGCACGACCGGGAACCAGTCGAAGGCCGACGCGAAGGCGCGCGAGGTCAGCGCAACCCCTTCGATCGTGCTGCCGTCGGCCATCGAGCCGGTGATGATGATCACCAGCGCCGTGATCGTGCAGACCACGACCGTGTCGATGAACGGTTCGTACAGGGCGACCAGCCCTTCCGTGACCGGCTTGTCGGTGCGCACCGCGGAATGGGCGATCGCCGCCGAGCCGACGCCGGCCTCGTTGGAGAAGGCGGCGCGACGGAAACCGAGGATCAGTACGCCGATGAAGCCGCCGTAGACACCCGAGGGATCGAAGGCACCCTCGAGGATCGCCTTGAACGCGGTCGGGACCTGATCGACGTTCATGCCGATGATCAGCAGGCCCGAGGTGACGTACAGGATCGCCATCAGCGGCACGACCTTTTCGGTCACGCGAGCGATCGACTTGATTCCGCCGATGATCACCAGGCCGACCAGGGCCGCGATGACCAGCCCGAACAGCCAGCCGTAGCCGTTCAGCGCGCTCGTCTCGCCGCCGGTGACGTTGACCAGCTGGCTGAACGCCTGGTTGGTCTGGAACATTGCTCCGGCGCCGAGCGTGCCGCCGATGCAGAACACCGCGAAGACCATCGCCAGCACCTTGCCGACCACCTTCAGGGACGGATATTCGGCCGCCAGGCCTTTGCTGAGGTAGTACATGGGGCCGCCCGAAACGGTGCCGTCCTCGTACTCGTTGCGGTATTTCACGCCCAGCGTGCACTCGACGAACTTTGTGCTCATGCTGAGCAGGCCGGCCAGGACCATCCAGAAGGTCGCCCCCGGACCGCCGATCGAGACCGCCAGGGCAACGCCCGCGATATTGCCGAGGCCGACGGTGCCGGACAGCGCGGTGGCCAGGGCCTGGAAATGGGTGACTTCGCCGGCCGCGTCCGGCGGGGTGAAGTCGCCGCGAACCAGCCGGAACGAATGCTTCATCGCACGCAGATTGATGAACCCGAAGTACAGGGTGAAGATCAGCGCGGCGACGACCAGCCAGGCGACGATGAAGGGGACCCCCTGATCGACGAAGGGAAGCGGGATCTCCCAGAAGATCGCGGCGGAGAGACCGTCGGACAGCGGGGTGACGATGCGGTCGATGACGCTGTCGACGCCTTCCTGCGCCAGCGCGGGCGTCGACGCCAGCAGGGAGGCCATGAGCGCGGCCAGCATCGGGCCGCAGCGGAAACGTGTCATGGATCGATTCCTGTTCGAGGACGGAGAGTGATTCAGGGCCGGATCGGCAGCGATCACGGGACGACCAGCACCGGGCAGGACGCGGTCTGGACCAGCGCTGCGGCCGTGCCGCCGAAGAACCGGGTCTTCATCGGCGTGTCGCCGGAGCGGCCGATGATGATCATGGCCACGTCGTGCTCGTCGGCCAGGGCGGTCAGCGTCTTCGCCGGGTGACCGTGACGAGCGAGGCCGCGAGCCTTGACGCCGGCCCGGTCCAGGGACTCGAGGCGGGGCTCGAGAATCTTGGTCCGCGCGATCGACAGCTCTTCTTCCCGACGGCGGTGCCGCTCGGCATTTTCCTGCGCGGTCGAGAAGGTGAACGGCGACCAGGAAATCACGTAGCAGACCAGCAGCTCGGCGTCGGCCGCGGCGGCGTGCGCCCGTGCGGCATCGAGCGCCCGATCGCCGCATTCACTGCCGTCGATTCCAACCAGGAAACGGCTCATGGAAGTTCCTTTCCGTCAGGGATGCAAGCCGACAAAGCTACCCAAGGCGTGCAGCTTTTGCAAACCCACCGCGGGCGGCTTGGCCGACATTCCTGCCTCGCGGCGTTCGAAAGTCTGCCTAAATGATTGATTTTCACAAGACTGTCGAGGCATCATGCGATAAAACCGATGCACCGATCGGCAAAACTTCCGCGGAATCGCGCGGTCCGAGACGGGTAATGGAGCGTTACTGGACCAATTCGTGGGGGAACCGAGTCGCCGTGAGCGGCCTCGCGGCCTGCTGCGCGCTGTCAGCCGTCCTGGTCGCCGGCCCGGTGTCGGCCCAGGCGGATCACGGCGAAACGCCGCCGCCATCGTCCCTGTCCGCCACGGTCGAGAACGAAGCGGCGATCCTGCCGACGACCCGCACCACAAATCCATCTGCCTCACGCTCCGCGCTTCGACTGCCCGTCGACGCGGTCGTGGACACCGGCCGCGTTCGCTTCGACCCCGTCCGCCCGGTGGCCGACGGCCGTCCCCGCCTGGCCGCGACGCTGGCCTTCGACACGGTCTCCGACACCATTGCGGGCCCGGGCTTCGCGACCGGCGCCGAGCCGGCCTTCTCGTGGTCCCTGGACGCCTGGGAGATGAATACGGCCAGCCTCGCGCATGTCCAGTGCAGCCGGGCAACCCGACGGCTGGAGTCGTTCCTGGTCGAGGACTGCCGCATCATCGACCGGCCGCTCCCCGACAACGCGGGCAGCCTGGTCCAGGTCCGGGGCCAGTGGCTCGCCGCGCCCGGCCTGCAGATCGGCGCCGGCGCCTTCGCCGGTCGCGACGCTCCGGGCGGCCCGCTGCAGCCGGCCGCGATCACCTCGGCGATCGACCCGACGATTCCGGTCTCGGAATCGGTCGAGGGCGTGAACATGAACATCAGCTTCGGCCTGCAGACCCGCCGCGTCGGCGACCTGCTGCTGGATCTCCAGCTGGAGCGCTATCGCCGCTCCCAGCCGTCGTTCGCGACCGATCTCGGCCTCGTCCCGCTGGTCGAAGGCGGCCTACCGGTCGGCTACGCCGGCGACGACGTCCAGACCGCGGGGCGGCTCGGCATCGGCTGGCAACTCGATCGCTTCCGCGCCGACCTGACCGGTCAGTACCGCGAGCTTCCCTACTGGCTGGGCGAGCAGGCGCGCGGCCAGGGGTTCTCGTCGTTCGACATCGAACTGTCCTGGCGCGCTCCGGCCAACGCGTCGATCAGCGTCGGCGTGAGCAACCTGCTCGACCAGCGCCCCGACGACGTCGACGGAGCGGATGCGGCGCTGGATGCCTCGATCGACCGCATCTACGGCAGAATTCCCTACGTTCGCTACAAGCATGACCTGTAGAATGCCCGGTCATTGAACGCACCGAATCCCTGGACCCCACCGTGAAACGAATCGCAACCTTCGCCCTGGCGGCGTCGCTCCTGGCCGCAGCCGCTCCCCTGTCCGCGCAGGACGACATCGGCTTCTCTTCCCTGGAAGAACGCATGACCGCCGCCGAATTCCGCGCGGCCGGGCTCGACAAGCTCAGCGACGCCGAGCTCGCGGCGCTGAACGCGTGGATCCGGGCGCGTTCGCTGGCCGAGGAAGAGGCCCTGGCGCTGATCGAACGCCAGCGCGAGGAAGCGGCCGGACCGGGGCCGATCGACCGCATGCCCCAGGAGCCGTTCGAGGCCCGGATCGTCGGCGAGTTCTCCGGCTGGAGCGGAAAGACGGAATTCGTCCTCGACAACGGGATGGTCTGGCAACAGACCGGTAACGACCGCTACACCACCCCGCCGATGGAGAATCCCAGGGTGCTGATCCGCCCCGCCCTCCTCGGCAACTGGACGCTGCAGGTCGAAGGCTTCAACAAGCGCACCAACGTCGAACGGATTCGCTGACCGACCGTTCCCCGGCCCTGGATGCGCGAAGGGCCGTGTACCTCAGCCGCCCGTATCGGGGCGGCCGAAGAACTTCAGCCAGACCAGCCATCCCCAGGCGGCCAGGTAGCCGACCAGGCCGAGGCCCAGCAGTCCGCCGGCCACCGACGGCACCGGCAAGCCGAGGCCCTGTGGCGGCGCCAGCCACCACCACACCATGCCGACGACCACCAGCGTCATGGCCAGGTAGGTGAAATTCCGCGCGCGGTAGGCCTGGGCGCGCCAGCGGCGGATCGCGAGGCGATCGCGCTCCTCCTGGCTGAGCTGACCGATCGGGGTATGGCAGTTGGGGCAGGCCTGCGCCTTGGACGACATGCGCGAGGAGCAGGAGGGGCAGCGAATGATGGCCATGGCAGTCGTGGGGCGTGAATCGACCGACGATTATGCCTGACCGGCGTGGCCGTCCGGAGCTCGCTCCGACGCGCCTTCGATCGTATCCATGTCCGGATAGAACGCGACGTCGACATCCAGTCCGGAGCGATCGCGACGGTTCCGGAACGTGATTCGCCAGCCGTAGAGGTCGCTGAGGCGTTTGACGATCGACAGGCCCAGCCCGGATCCCTTGCCGCCGGATTCGCGACCGCGGAAGTGGCGATCGAACACGTGTGGAAGCTCCTCGGCCGGTATGCCGGGGCCGGTGTCGAGGATCCGGACGTGGCCGGGCACGATGCGCACTTCCACCCGCCCTTCGTGGGTGTAGCGCACCGCGTTGCCGAGAAGGTTGCCGAGCACCACGGCAAGCACCGCTTCCGGCGCGATCACGCTGAGCCGGGCATCGTGGACGACCTCGAGATCGAGTTCGCGATCGGCGACCAGCGGCCGATAGTTGTCCATCAACTGCTCGGCGACGTCACCGACGTCCTGCTTGGTCGCCTCGCCCGCCGAGCCGCGCTCGGCGCGGACCAGGTGCAGCAGCGCCGTGGTGATATCGGTCGACTGGCGTGCTGCGCGGGCGATCCGGAGCAGGCGCTCACGGGTCCGGTCCGGCAGGTCGGGCTGGGCCAGGAGCAGCTCGGTGGCGCCGGAGATCACCGCCAGCGGCGTGCGCAACTCATGCGACACATCGGCATTGAACGCCTTGTCCCGTTCGACCAGTTCATGCAGTTTCAGGGCGTACTCGTCGACCACGGCGGCGAGCTGCCCGACCTCGTCATCCGGGAAGTGCCGCGCCAGGTCCAGCCGCCCCTCGTTACCCTCCAGGGCCTTCAGCCGCCGGGCGAGGTTCGACACGGGCGCCATCACCCGGCCCGCGGACCACACGCCAAGCGCCAGCGAAAGCAGGGAGAACAGCGCGATCGCGACCAGCAGCGCGATCACCAGGCGCCGGGCCAGCTCGCGATTCTCCGAGACGTCGTAGGTCAAAAACGCCCAGACGTCGGGATCCTTTCGCACCGCGGCCTTGTACATGGCGCCGTTGTCGCGCACGTCGTGGACCCCCGTCGGCAGTTCCCGGAACGACTCGGGCACGATCTCGGCTCGACCGGGCCGGGTAACGTAGCCCTGGATGCGCGAGTAGAACGGTTCGACCAGCGACGGGTCCTGGCGCAGCTCGGTCAGGTACTGATCGAGCTCCTGTTCGAGGGTTCGCGCGATCAGGGCGTCCTCGAGCTGGCTCTGGACGAGCAGCACGGCAACGGCGAACAGCACGCTGAGCAGCGTGCCGAACAGCACGAACGATCCGATGATCCGGGATCGGAGCCTATGCCGGTAGGTCATCCGGATCGACGAGGCTGTAGCCGATGCCGTGGCGGGTGCGGATCATCGGCTGGTCGAAGGGCTTGTCGATGGCTGCGCGCAGACCGTGGATGTGCACGCGGAGGCTGTCGCTGTCGGGCAGTTCCTCACCCCAGACGTGGTGTTCGAGGTCACGCCGCGTGACCACGGCGGGCGACGCCGACATGAGCTTCTCGAGCAGCTTGAGGCCGATCGGGTTGAGGTCGATCTGCTTGCCGGCGCGCGACACCGTGAGCGTCTGCAGGTCGAAGTGGAGGTCCCCGACGTCGAGTTCGCGCGGCGCGATGCGCTGTCCGCGCCGCGCCAGCACTTCGAGCCGGGCCTCCACCTCCCGCAGCTCGAAGGGTTTCACCAGGTAGTCGTCGGCGCCCGAGTCGAAGCCGGCGAGCTTGTCGTCGATCTGGTCACGCGCGGTCAGCATCAGCACCGGGGTCTCCTTGCGGCCTTCCTCGCGCAGCCGCCGGCAAACCTCGAACCCGTCCAGACCGGGAAGCTGGAGGTCGAGCACCATGGCGTCGAATTCGTGCGCCAGGGCGAGCCGCAGGCCGGTCACCCCGTCGAAGGCGTAGTCGACTTCGTGGTCGCGGTCGCTGAGGTAGTCGCCCAGGTTGGCTGCGATATCCCGGTTGTCCTCGATGATCAGAATGCGCATGGTCCAGCTCCTGTTCCCCCGACACGGCCGTCGCATAAAAAAGCCCGGGCGCTCGGCCCGGGCTCAAGAATGCCCCGTTTCCGTAATCACTAGCAGTGCACTACAGTCACTCGACCGATCATGCTTCACGGTCTGCCGACAGCTTACGAAAGAAGCGGTTAAGCGACCGTTAACGCCTCGGACGTCAATCGTGGTCGAGCAGGTCCACATCGCGAAGCCCCTCGGACAGCGATTCGGCATCGCCGCCTTCGCTGAGCTTGACCGCGAGACGCACCTCGTTGGCCGAATCCGCGTGACGAACCGCTTCGTCGTACGAGATCAGGCCTTCCTGGTAGAGCTTCAGCAGGCTCTGGTCGAAGGTGACCATTCCATGGTGGGTGGAGTCCTTCATGATCTGCTTCAGCTCGTCGATCTTGCCCTTGCGGATCTTCTCCTGGACCAGCGGGCTGTTGAGCAGGATCTCCAGCGCGACATGGCGCCGCGAACCGTCGAGTGAGGGAATGAGCTGCTGG
The DNA here is from genome assembly GCA_019800895.1 of Halomonas denitrificans. Classification (NCBI taxonomy): domain Bacteria; kingdom Pseudomonadati; phylum Pseudomonadota; class Gammaproteobacteria; order Oceanospirillales; family Halomonadaceae; genus Halomonas; species Halomonas denitrificans. The sequence continues at coordinate 79,435 of JAHVKF010000004.1, read as the reverse complement.
GCGACCACGGCCTTCAGGTTGAAGCTCAGGTCCAGCAGCACCTGCTGATGACGATCTTCCGGGAAGAAGTGCAGGATGCGGTCCATCGCCTGGTTGGCGTTGTTGGCATGCAGGGTGGTCAGGCAGAGGTGGCCGGTTTCGGCAAAGGTGATCGCGTGCTCCATCGCCTCGCGGGTCCGGACCTCGCCGATGAGGATCACGTCCGGCGCCTGGCGCAGCGTGTTGCGCAGCGCAATCTCGAACGATTCCGTATCGATCCCCACCTCGCGCTGGGTAACGATGCAGCGACGATGGCGATGCACGTATTCGATCGGATCCTCGATCGAGATGATGTGACCGGTGGAATTCTCGTTGCGATGGCCGATCATCGCCGCCAGCGTGGTCGACTTGCCGGTCCCGGTCGCACCGACCATGACGATGATGCCGCGCTTGGTCATGGAAATATCGGCCAGGCCCGGCGGCAGATCCAGTTCCTCGAAGCTCGGGATGCGGGTCTCGATCCGGCGGCAGACCACGCCGATGGAGTTGCGCTGGTAGAAGGCGCTCATCCGGAAGCGGGCGAAGCCCTCGATCGAGATCGCGTACTGCAGTTCGCGCTCCCGCTTGAACTGCTCGACCTGCTCTTCGTTCATCGTGCCGAGCACGATGCTGGTCGCCGCCTCCTTGCTCAGCGGTTCGCGATTGACCGGCTTGATCTTGCCATTGACCTTGATGCACGGCGGTGCACCGACCGTGATGAACAGGTCGGAACCTCGCTGCTCGTGCAGCATCTTCAACCAGCTGTCGATCACACTCATGGAGAACTCCGTCCTTCCGTGGATTGCGGCACGAGTCGAGGCTTGAACCGTCCGATCAGGCGAAGGCCTGCTTGTCGACCGCCTTGCGGCGCGCCTCGGGTTTGGCGACCAGGCCGCGGCGCACGAGCTCGCTCAGGCTCTGGTCGAGCGTGGTCATGCCGACGTTCTGACCGGTCTGGATCGCCGAGTACATCTGGGCGACCTTGTCTTCGCGGATCAGGTTGCGGATCGCCGGCGTCGCGATCATGATCTCGTGGGCCGCCACCCGACCGCCGCCGACCTTCTTCATCAACGTCTGCGAGATGACGGCGCGCAGCGACTCGGAAAGCATCGAGCGGACCATTTCCTTTTCCTCGCCGGGGAAGACGTCGATGATCCGGTCGATGGTCTTGGCCGCCGAGGAGGTATGCAGGGTACCGAACACGAGGTGACCGGTCTCGGCGGCGGTCAGCGCGAGCCGGACCGTCTCCGTATCGCGAAGCTCGCCGACCAGGATGATGTCGGGGTCCTCGCGCAGCGCCGAGCGCAGCGCCTGATTGAATCCCTTGGTGTCCTTGTGGACCTCGCGCTGGTTGATCAGGCACTTCTTCGAGGAATGGACGAATTCGATCGGGTCTTCGATCGTGAGGATGTGACCCGCCACGTTCTTGTTGAGGTGATCGACCATCGCGGCCAGCGTGGTCGACTTGCCCGAACCCGTCGGCCCGGTCACCAGCACCAGCCCGCGCGGCACATCGATGATGTCGCGGAATACGGGCGGCGCCTGCATGTCTTCGAGGGTCCAGATCTCGTTCGGGATGACGCGGAACGCCGCGCCGGTGCCCCGGTCCTGGTGATAGGCGTTGACGCGGAAGCGCGCGAGGCCCGGCACCTTGTAGGAGAAGTCGACTTCCAGCTCGGCCTCGAAATCGCGCCGCTGGTGATCGTTCATGACCGAGTAGATCAGGTCGGCCATTTCCTTGGTTTCGATCGCCGGAACGTTGATCCGGTGGATGTCCCCGTCGACGCGGATCATCGGCGGCAGGCCTGCCGACAGGTGGAGGTCGGAGGCGTTGTTCTTGACGGTAAACGCAAGCAGTTCGGTAATATCCATGACGGTCCCCGGTTCGGCCGCCGGAGCCGCTGCACGCTCGCACGCAGCCCGGCCAGATGCACTGGGTTCCGATCATACCCTCAAGCGGCTTCAACGACAAAATGCCCGGATCCGAAGACCTGATCGACCGATTGAACGAGGTGCGGGCCCGCATCGACGCGGCCTGCCGGGCCTGTGACCGGGACCCGGGGTCGGTGCGCCTGCTGGCCGTCAGCAAGACCCGCGGAAGCGACGAGGTCCGCGCGATGCACGAGCTCGGCGTCGAGGCCTTCGGCGAGAACTACGTCGACGAAGCGGTCGCCAAGCAGGACGCCCTCGGCCCGAGGCAACCCGAGTGGCATTTCATCGGCCCGGTCCAGTCGAACAAGACGCGCACGCTGGCCGAGCGCTTCGACTGGGTCCAGAGCGTCGATCGGGTCAAGATCGCGCGGCGCCTCGCCGACCAGCGCCCCGCGGACCGCCCGCCGTTGAACGTGCTGGTCCAGGTGAACATCGACGACGAGGCGCAGAAGTCGGGTTGCGCGCGGGACGACGTGGTCGAACTGGCCGCCGACGTGCTCGCACGCCCGACGCTGGTCCTGCGCGGCCTGATGGCCATACCCGCCGCGACCGAATCGCCCGAGGACGCGCGCCCCGCCTTCGCTCGCCTGCGCGCCCTGCTCGACCGGCTGCGGGACGAATTCCCCGAGCACCGCGCCCGGTTCGACACGCTGTCGATGGGCATGTCGTCCGACCTCGAATCCGCGATTCGCGAGGGCGCCACCGTGGTCCGCATCGGTACCGCCCTGTTCGGCCCGCGCCCCGGCTGATCACCCACCGTTCGTCCATCCTTCGCCCGTAGACCGTCCATCGTGGTCGACCGTCGTGCTTTAGAATCCCCGGCATGAAACAGACAATCACCTTCATCGGCGCCGGCAACATGGCCCAGGCGCTGATCGGCGGCTTGCTGGCCGACGGTCACCCTTCCGAGCGGTTGCGCGCCGCCGACCCCGACCCCGCGACGCGTCAGCGCGTGGGCGAGCTCGGTGCGATTCACGTGACCGACGACAACCTCGAGGCGGTCGATGGCGCCGACGTCGTCGTGCTGGCCGTCAAGCCGCAGGTCATCGACCGCGTCCTCGCGTCCATCGCCGATGCGCTGAGCCCGGAAGCCGTCGTGGCCAGCGTGGCGGCCGGGATCCCGGTCGAGCGCCTGCAGCGCGGCCTGGGCGGCCCGCGCCCGGTGGTCCGCGTGATGCCGAATACGCCGGCCCTGCTCGGCCAGGGCGCGACCGGGCTGTACGCCGCGCCGGCGTGCAGCGACGAGCAGCGCGCCGCGGTGCGATCGCTGTTCGGCGCGGTCGGCGCCGTGGTCGAGGTCGACGACGAAGCGCTGATGGACGTGGTCACCGCGATCTCGGGGTCCGGCCCGGCCTACTTCTTCGCGCTGGCCGAGGCATTGGCGCGCGCCGGGATCGACGCCGGCCTGCCGCCGGACGCGGCGCGCACGCTGGCCGACCGGACTGCCGCAGGCGCAGGCGCCATGCTGGCCGACGGCGAAACCGACGCCGGCACCCTGCGCGAGCGCGTGACGTCGCCGGGCGGAACCACGGCGGCGGCCCTCGACCAGTTCAGCGCCGACGGCCTGCCGGCGATCGTCGCCCGTGCCGTCGATGCCGCGATCCGGCGCGGCCGGGAGCTGGGGAGCGCCGACTGATGGGCGGGTCGGTCGGCAACGCCTTCGCCTTCCTCGTCGAAACGCTGTTCAGCCTCTACCTCGCCGCACTGATGCTGCGCGTGCTGGTCGAGGCGGTCGGTGCCGACTACTACAACCCCATCTGCCAGGTCCTGCTCACGATCACCGAACCGCTGGTCGCACCGCTGGCCCGGGTCGTTCCCCGCTTCGGCCGATTCAACACCGCCGCGGTGATCTGGTTGTTCGTCCTGCAGTTCATCGCGCTGGCGGCGGTGCTGGCGATCGGGGGCTACGCGCTGCCGGTGGCCGACATGCTGCTGGCCACCCTGCTGCGCCTGATCCGGATGCTGCTGATGATGTACCTGGTGCTGATCATCGCCGAGGTGATCCTGTCCTGGGTCGGCGGCGGCATGCGCCATCCGATCATTCCGCTCATCTACCAGCTCACCCGTCCCGTCCTGGAACCGATCCGCCGGGTGCTGCCGTCGCTCGGCGGCATCGACCTGTCGCCGCTGGTCGCGTTGATCGGAATCCAGTTCCTGATGATCCTCATCGGAATTCGCTGACGCGCGAAGGGCCGACGTCGCTCGCTTGCTTCGATCGGTCGCCGCGGAGTAGCATCGAAGGCGTAACGGTCGCTCCCTGCCATCGATGCGGGCCGTCGACGCAGGCCGTGCCTGTCGCACGGGACCGTCACCCGATTTCGCCATCCGACCGATCGTCACCGAAGGAGACCGCCATGCGCACCCTGCCCTCGTTCCGACCGATGCCCCCGGCGACTCGCTGGTTGCTGTTCGCGATGTTGTCGGCCGCGCTGACCGGTCCCGCCTTCGGCCAGCAGGCCGAGACCTTCGGTCCCTACCGGGTCCACTACAACGCCCTGAACACCAACATGCTGACGCCGGAGGTCGCCCGCGCCTACGGCATCCAGCGGGCCGGTACCCGGGCGATGTTGAACGTCACGGTGCTGGATGCCGACGCCGTGGAAGCCGTCCCGGCGCGGATCACCGCGACCGCCACCAACCTGACCGGTCAGCGCCGCGACATCGAGCTGCGCGAGGTCCGCGATCAGGATGCCATCTACTACATCGGAACCTTCCGCGTGCACAACGAGGAAACCCTGAACTTCTCCGTCCAGGTCAGCCCCGAAGGCCACCAGGGCGATCCCTACGCCTTCGATTTCCGCCAGCAGTTCTTCGTCGACTGACGCGAGGCCCGCGGAGCCCTCGCCGCGGCAAGCCCGCACGCCGACAGCGGTTCAGGCCGGGCCCGCCTCGTGCTTGCGTCGGATGAATTCCCGGTGCGGCACCCCCAGCAGGTCGGCCAGGCGCCGCACCAGGTGCTCCTCGTGCCGCCCCACCTCCCCGTCGGCCCAGGCGACCCGCCAGAGCCAGCCGACCAGTTCCGCCCGCTCGTCCACCGACAGGCCGGTTCGCAGCCGATGCGTGTAATCGTGCAGCGAGACCGCGTCTTCGCGCAGCCGCTCGGCCTCGCGCAGCAAGGCGTCGAGGTCCTCGGCCGGCAACTCGAAACGGGCGCGGATCGCACGCTCGATCACGGCCCGCTCGGCCTCGTCCCCGCCGGCATCGGTCACGGAAATCTCGAGCAGCAGGACCGCAGCGGCTCGCGGGAGCGCGTGCGGGTCATCGGCGCGCCGGTCGGCAGCGTCTCGGTCGTGCAGGAGGTCGCGAAGGTTCTGCAGGAAATCGGGCATCGATGAATCCGGGACAGTGGTCATGCGGTGAATCATGGAGGCCGACCGGTCGGACGATCGTTCGACCCATCGACCGCCGGCGGCCAGACAAGGCTACCATTCAGCCATGACGCCGGAACGACGACAACGCATCGAAGCCACGGCCTGCAGCCGCCAGATGGACCTGACCGTGTTCATGGAGCGGGTCCACAAGCCGCACAACCTCGCCGCGGTGCTCCGCACCTGCGATGCCGTCGGCATCCAGCAGGCGCACGCGGTGCCGGGCAGCCACGGCTTGCCGGCCCTGAACAACACCAGCCAGGGCGCCCAGCGCTGGATCGACCTCCACCGCCACGCCGACACCCCCGACGCGATGAAGGCGCTCAAGGACGCGGGCTTCGCCTGCTTCGCAGCGCATTTTTCCGATCGCGCGGTCGATTTCCGCGCCGTCGACTACACCCGGCCGACCGCGCTGGTGCTGGGCACGGAGAAGTTCGGCGTCAGCGACGAGGCCCTGGCGCTGTGCGACGGCGAGGTGATCATCCCGATGATCGGAATGACCCAGTCGCTCAACGTCTCGGTCGCCGCCGCGGTGATCCTGTACGAGGCCCAGCGCCAGCGTGAAGCCGCCGGCATGTACGCACCGCGGGACCCGTCCGGGTCGCCGCAGAAGGAACTGATCGACCGCTGGATCGCCCGCGACCTGGCCCGACGCAAGACGCCGCCTCCCGACAAGGACGAAAATTCGCCTTGATTCGAGTTGGTTACCGCAGATGAACGCGGATAAACGCAGATAGAACCATGTAAAGGGGCGTTGAGAATGCTTGACGGTCCGGCGCAGGAATTCGGGCTCCTGCGGAATCGTTCATGGGTCACCAGGTGGACGCCAGGACAGCGCCGAGATTTCCGGGGAGAACGGCGCCTTCAATCTCCAAACGACCGTTCCGTGGGGCCTTTCAGGAATGCACCGCGCATGAGCGCGACTCGCAGCCAGGCAGCGACGAGAACAGAAGTTTCGCCTTCATCTGCGTCCATCTGCGTTCATCTGCGGTGAATCCCGCAGTTCACGGATAGAGCAGCGACTCCCGCCATTCGCCGTCGGCGGCGGTGAAGCAGATCCGCTCGTGGAGCCGGTACTCGCGGCCGTACCAGAACTCGACGCGGTGCGGATCGACGCGGAAGCCGGACCAGTGCGGTGGGCGCGGGATGTCGCGGCCCTCGTACTCGGCCTCGAGCGCGCGAACGCGATCGAGCAGCTGCTGGCGGGTCTCGAGCTCGCTGGACTGGAGCGACGCCCAGGCGCCGATCCGGCTGCCGCGCGGGCGCGATCGGAAATAGGCATCGGCCTCGGCGTCGCCGACCGGCTTCGCGATGCCGTCGATCAGCACCTGCTCCTCGTGCTCGCGCCACCAGAACACCAGGCTGACGTTCGGATTCTCGGCCAGCTGCCGGCCCTTGCGGCTGCCGAGGTTGGTGTAGAACACGAAGCCGTCGGCATCGACCCCCTTGAGCAGCACCGTGCGCGAGGTCGGCCGGCCCTCGGCGTCGGCCGTGGCCAGGGTCATCGCGTTGGGCTCCGGCAAGCGTGCCTCGCGCGCCCGCGCGAAGCCGTCCTCGAAGCGCTGCAGGATGTCGTCGCTGAGTTTCATGTCAACAGGGCCTCGTAGCCGCGCTCGTAGTCCGGATACTGTAGACGAAGGCCCGTCGCCCGGAGGCGAGCGGACGACACCCGTTTGCCCTGCCCGGCCGACTCGTCAGCCGTAGCGCCGCCTTCGTCGATCGCTTCCGGCGCCGGGACCCCCAGGCGGCGCGTCAGCCAGGCAAGCACCTCGAACTTCGGCGCCGGCCGCTCGTCGGACGCCACCCAGATGCGCCGTTCGGCATCGAGCGTCAGCAGGTGGGCCAGGGCAGCAACAGCATCATCGGCATGAATCCGGTTGGTCCATTGCGGCGGCGTTCGCCGGCAGTCGACGCCGCCGGCACGGAGTTTCCGCACCAGCGCATCGCGGCCGGGACCGTAGAGGCCGGAGAACCGGACCACGAGACCGTCCGCGTCCAGCGCGATCCGCTCGCCGTCCAGCAACACGCGCCCGTTGAAGCGTTCGGGTTCGGTGACCGAGTCCTCGTCGACCCATTCGCCGCGGTCCTGGCCGTACACGGCGGTGCTGGAGACGAACAGCAGCCGGGGGGTACGCACCCGCTCCAGCAGGTGGGCCAGGCCGGTGCAGTAGGTGGCCCGGTAGGCCGCCTCGTCGAAGGCGCCCGGCGTGGCCGTGTAGATCACCGCGTCCCAGTCGCGCGCCAGGCCGTCGAGGGTCCCGGGGTCGAGCAGGTCGGCGCTCAACGCCCCCATCCCGCTCGGCAGCTTTCCGACGTTGCGGCGCAGGCCCGTGACCGACCAGTCGTCGCCCAGCCTCGCGTACAGGCGGGCGCCGAGATCCCCGCAGCCGGCGATCAGCAGCCGGCGAGCCATGTCACGCCGCTTCGGGGGCGGCACCGTCCGGCGGTCCACCGCCGTCGCCGTCGTCCTTGCGCTTCGGTGGCGGCAGCGTCCGCAGCCAGATCAGCCAGACGACCAGCGCGTCGAGAATGATCAACGCCTGCCAGAGGTAGAGATGGAACCAGTTGAACCAGGTCATGTTCCACTGGCCGAGGTAGAACAGGCTGATGATGCGGACCAGGTTCAGGGCCTGGATGGCCACGAAACCGATCGCGAAGCCGACCAGCTTGTTCTTCAGCGGCGCCGGAAACGCGAACATCGCCGCGAACAGGATGATCAGCGCTTCGACGCCGTTGCAGCCGGGTTCGATGCTCACCGCGAAGCCGGTCTCCAGGTCGCGGATGATCTTGCCCATCGAATCCACACCGTTGTCGAACAGCTCGATCAGCGTGACGCTGACCCAGGCAATCCCGGAAGTGAACGGCAGGATGACGTGCTCCTGGACCGGCCGCAGCACCTCGATGGTGAACAGCGAGACCAGCAGGACGATGAACAGGATGAAGAAGCGGACCATGGAATCCATCCGGGGCAACGATTCGGGCCGCTAGGATACCTGCATCGGAGAGGCCGCGCGGCGAGATCCTGCCCGCTCGAGCCAGGAGGGCGCATTCGCGCGGATCAGCGGTCGCCGTCGACGGGCGCCAGCGCCGGGCCGAGCTGCGCGTGCCAGGCGCGACGCTTGTCCTCGAGGCCGAGTCGCGCGTTGGCCGGGGAAGTCGAGGGCAGGCGGACGCGGCGGATCGCGCGGGCGCCGGAGCCGAGCCGCGGCAGCACGCGGCGCCGGAACTCCTGTTCGGCACGCGCTCCGTTGAACGCGATCAATGCCAGTTGCCGACAGCGGTCGATCAGGCCGGGGAGATCGTTGACCTCGACCGAATCGGCCTCGATGCTCGAATCCAGGCTGCCGGCGCGCCGGCAGCGCCCGATCACGTCCCACAGCGCGATGCCGCGTTCACGAAGCGCATTCAGCCGTGCCGCGTAGGGCCGCGACGGCGGCTGGCCGATCACGGGACCGACGATTGGCCAGAACGCGTTGCGGGGGTGGGCGTAGTAGCGCGCCTCGTCCAGCGAGCGCACCCCCGGCATGCTGCCGAGCACCAGCACCCGGGCGTCGTCGCGGACGACCGGCGGCAGGCCGGTCAGGAGGCTCGACGACCTGTCCGTATCTCGCGCCTCGGAAGCGTCGTCACCGCGATCGATCGCGGTGTCGGGACCTGCAGGGTCTGCAGGGTCGGGCGTCGGCGTGCGCGGCATCGAAGTACTGTAGCATTCGGGATTGGCCGTTCGACTTGCCGACCCGACTGTGGAACCCGTTGAGCTGGATCCAGTGGCGCCCGAACCCGCCGAGCGCGACAACATCTTCCTGATCGGACCGATGGGGTCGGGCAAGACCACGCTGGGCCGCCGCGTCGCCCCGGCGCTGGGTCGGGAGTTCATCGACCTCGACGAGGAGCTCGAGAAACGCTGCGGCGTCGAAGTGGCCGTGATCTTCGAGATCGAGGGCGAGGCGGGCTTCCGGGACCGCGAGCACGCGCTGCTCTCCGAGGTCGCGGCGGGCACCGGACGGGTGATCGCCACGGGCGGCGGCGCCGTGCTGCGCGAGGACAACCGGTCCCTGCTGCGCGCCGGCGGCCTGGTGGTCTGGCTCAACGCCAGCGTCGCCCAGCAGCTCAAGCGCCTCGAGCGCGACAAGCGCAGGCCGCTGCTGGCCGCGCCGGACCGTCGCGAGCGGCTGACCCGGATGGCCGAGCAGCGCAACCCGATCTATGCCGAGGTCGCCGACGTCGTGTTCGAATCCAGGAATCTCCCGCTGCACCGCATGGCCCAGGCCCTGGAGCAGACGATCCGCAACCACCGCAGGGACCGCAGGCGAGGCGATGACCGCACTTGAACTGAACCACGATCGCGGCCGCTGCGCGATCGACATCGCCCCCGGCCTGCTCGACGATCGCTCGGCGCTGGCCGATGCGGTGAGCGGCCGGGTCCTGATCGTCACCGACCGCAACGTGGCCGCCCATCACCTGCCCCGCGTCGAGCGAGCGCTCGCCGCGCACCGCCCATCGACGCTGGTACTTCCTCCCGGCGAGCCGTCCAAGACGCTGGCGTCCTGGACGCAGGCGCTCGATGCGCTGGTCGATCTCGGTGCGCAGCGCGACGCGACCATCGTGGCCCTGGGCGGCGGCGTGGTCGGCGACCTGGCCGGCTTCGCGGCAGCCAGCTGGATGCGCGGCATCCGCGTCGTCCAGGTGCCGACCACGCTGCTGGCCCAGGTCGATGCGGCAATCGGCGGCAAGACCGGGGTGAACCTGCCGGCCGGCAAGAACCTGGTCGGCGCCTTCCACCAGCCGGCCCGGGTGCTGATCGACCCCACCACGCTGACCACCCTGGACGGCCGCGAGTTCCGCGCCGGGCTGGCCGAGGTAGTCAAGTACGGTGCCATCCGCGACGCCGCGTTCCTGGACAGGCTCGAGTCCGACGCGCCCTGGCTGCTGGACCGCGACGCCGATCGACTGACCGCGGCGATCGAACGCGCGGTACGGCACAAGGTCGAGGTCGTCGCCGACGACGAGCGCGAGGCCGGCCAGCGCGCCCTGCTCAATTTCGGTCACACCTTCGGCCACGCGCTGGAAACGGAGACCGGCTACACCCGGTTCCTGCACGGCGAAGCGGTGGCCGTCGGCATGGTCCAGGCCGCGCGCCTCGGCGTGCTGCTCGGCGACCTGGCCGCCGACGATGCCGACCGCCTGGCCGGACTGCTCGAGCGGCTCGAACTACCGACCCGACGGCCCGACGACGTCTCGCCGGCCGCCCTGGCCGAGCACATGAAGCTCGACAAGAAGAACCAGGCCGGCCGGATCCGGCTGGTCCTTCTCGACGCACTCGGGGCGGCCCGGGTCCGCGACGATATCGACCCGGAACGAATCCTGGAGGTCCTCGAACAATGAACTCGTCCTCATCGAACCCGCCGTCCGCCAACCCCCGCCACGATAGCCGCTTCCTGAAGGCGCTGCGGCGCGAGCCGGTCGACCGCACCCCGATCTGGCTGATGCGCCAGGCCGGCCGCTACCTGCCCGAGTACCGGGCCACCCGGGCGAAGGCCGGCGACTTCCTGACCCTGGCCGGCACCCCGGAGCTGGCCTGCGAAGTCACCCTGCAGCCGATCCGCCGCTACGGCTTCGACGCGTCGATCCTGTTTTCCGACATCCTGATCCTGCCGCACGAGATGGGCCTGGGGCTGCATTTCGTCGCCGGCGAGGGGCCGAAGTTCCACACGCCGATCCGCGACCTGAAGCAGATCCACGCACTGCCGCGGCCCGACCCCAACGAGGCCACGGGCTACGTGATGGACGCGGTCCGGATGATCCGCGCCGAACTGCCCGAGGACACCCCACTGATCGGCTTCGCCGGCAGCCCGTGGACCGTGGCGACCTACATGATCGAAGGCGGCAGCAGCAAGGACTTCGCGCGCGCCAAGCGCCTGTTGCTGCAGCACCCGGACGACGCGGAGCGTCTGATCGCCCACCTCGCCGACAGCACCGCCGACTACCTCGTCGCCCAGGTCGAGGCCGGCGCGGATGCGCTGATGGTCTTCGACAGCTGGGGCGGCGTGCTGTCGCCGGCGCTGTTCCGGCGCTTCTCGCTGGCCGGCATGCGGCGGATCGTCGAACGGGTCCGGGCGGCCTGCCCCGACACCCCGATCGTCCTGTTCGCCAAGGGCTGCGGTGCCCACCTCGAGGCGCTGGCCGACACCGGCTGCCAGGGGCTGGGCGTGGACTGGACCACGTCGCTCGGCGAGGCCCGACGACGCGTCGGCGACCGGGTCGCGATCCAGGGCAACCTGGACCCGACCGTGCTGCTGACCCGGCCCGACGTGATCGAGGCGGAAACGAAGCGCGTACTCGCCGACTTCGGCGACGGCCCCGGACACATCTTCAACCTCGGCCACGGCATCACGCCGGAGGTCGACCCGGACCACGTCGACGTGCTCGTCGATACCGTGCGGCGCGAAAGCGCGAAATCCGCGACCTAGCGTCCAGCGGCCAGCGCGGCATCGATCAGCGCGCCGACCGACCGGCTCTCGTTCAGCGGCGCGCGCAGCCAGCCCGAACCGCATCGAGGCGGCTCCGGCGACAGGCACAGGCACAGGCATCGGCAGCCGGCCTCGCGCGCCTGCTCGAGCTTCGCGTCCGCACACCGTCCCGGATCGTGGATCAGCGCCGTGATCCCGGCCCAGTCCCGCCCGTCGCTCGGCGGGCGGACCAGTTGCAGCTGCCATCGTCGCGCCAGCCAGAGCAGCGCCCGGCGATCGGTCGGCTCCACGTCGACGGCCACCCGGCAGCCGCGCAACAGCTCGCCGCCCACCGGCGTCGGAGTCGGCGTCGCACCCGGCGTCAGGACGAGTACGTCAGGAATCTCGACGACGAACCGACTGCCGCCGAGACGCCGCGGCCCGACCTCGATCCGCCCCCCCATCGCGGCGGCCAGGCGCCGGCAGATCGCCAGGCCGAGGCCGACGCCGCCGGCGCGGCGGGTCATGCTCGGCGAAGCCTGCTCGAACGGCTCGAACATCCGCGCCCGCGCCGAAGAAGGGATCCCGGGGCCCGTATCCGTGACCGAGCAGACCAGCGCGCCGCCAGCGGCGCGGGCCTCCAGTTCGACCGCACCCTCGACCGTGAACTTGACCGCGTTGCTGAGCAGGTTGCCGAGAATCTGTCCGAGGCGCAGGGCATCGGCCATCGCCACGTTCGGCAGGTCGGGATGAATCCGCAGGCGCAGGGCCAGCCCCTTGCGGTGGGCATTGGCGGCGTGCAGGTCGACGATCCGCTCGAGCATCGGGACCAGCTCGAAGGGCCGGGGCTCGATGCGGATCTCGCGCGCCTCGATCCGGGACAGGTCCAGCACCTCGTCGAGCAGGCCGCGAAGCTGCCAGGTCGAGCGCGCCAGGGTCTCGACGATGTCCGCCTGCTCGCCGTCGAGCCGGGTCTCTCGCAGCATTGCCAGCATGCCGCTGAGCGCGTGAAGTGGGGTCCGGATCTCGTGAGAGACCGTGGCCACGAAGTCCGACTTGGCGGCGCTGGCATTCTCGGCCGCCTCGGCAAGGCGTCGCCCGTCGACCAGCGACAGCGACTGGTCGAGGAGCTGGGCCGACGTGGCCCGAAGCAGCGCGAGTCGACTGCGGATTTCCGGACGGCGCAGCCGATCGTCGCCTTCGATCGCGATCTCGGCGAGCGCGCCGCGCTCGCCGCGCAGCTCGAACACGTGGCGGCCGCCGGGCGACGAAGCAACGGGCCCGTCGGTCGCCCTGTCGCTTTCCGTCGATCCGGCCACGCCGCTCGCCCGGGGGAACCCTGGATGCAGAAAGCGGAACTCGACCCGGTCCGCGTGGGTCAGCGCCTGCACCACCTGGACGATCGCCTGGCGCAGCGCTTCGGGCTCGAGGCTGCGGGTCAGGCGAGCGAGCACCTTGCGCTGGGCATCGACCAGTTCGCGCTGGTCTCGCGCACGCCGACGCTGGACGGAGCGGAGCTGGCGCCTGCGCCACGCCATGCCCGATCCGCCGACGGCGACCAACCCGACCATCAGGTAGGCGGCAAGGGCCGGCGCCGCCCGCCACGGCGGAGGGGCGATCCGCAGGTCCACCGCGTCGCCGACCCGGTTCCAGCGACCGGCGGCATTCGCCGCCTGGACCTCGAAGCGGTACCGACCGGGCGACAGGTTGCCGAAGTACCGCCGACTCATGCCGGTGTCTTCGTACCAATCGTCTTCCCAACCGCTCAGGCGGACCCGGAAGCGGTTCCGGTGGGGGTTCAGGAACGACAGGGCAACGAACTCGAACTCGATCGAGTTCTCGTACCAGGCCAGCTCCAGCTCCTGGCGCGGTCCCGACGGCAGGGTCCAGCGGCGGTCCCCGGCGCGCACCGAGGTCAGGTGCACCGGCGGCGGCCGGACCGAGCCATCGATCAGGTCCGGTACGACGCGCAGCACGCCGTCGGTGGTCGCGGCGAGGAACCCGTCGTCCGTGGCCAGCGCCCCGCTCGCCTGGAACCGAACCGTGGGCAGCCCTTCGTGCGCGGAAAAGACCCGGAAGCGGCCCGATTCCGGCTCGAGACGGGACAGGCCGGTCGTCATCAGCAACCAGATCGAGCCCTTGTAGGCGAACATCCGCTGGATGCGCCCCGGCGGCAGCCCGTTTCCTGCCACGAAGCGGTCCTCGAGTCGCAGGCCGGCTCCGTCGATCGAGAACCGCTGCAACAGCGAATCTCCGGCCACCCAGAGGTCGTGTCCGTCGAACAGCCAGCTGTCGTTCAGCGCGCGTTCCGCGCGGTGGATGATACGGAAGTTCCCTGATCGGTCCTGCCGAGCGATCGTTCGTCGCCCCAGCAGCCACCACCGTGCATCGGGCCCCCGCTCGACGTCGAGCAACGCCGATTCACTCAATCCGGTGCCTTCGAGCTCCGCCTGCGACCAGCGCCGGATCACGTCGCCGCCGGCATCGATCTCGATCAGTTCGCGTTCGGACCCGAGCCAGAAGCGGTCGTCGTCTCCGGCCTCGAGGAACCGGAGGATGGCCGGCACGTCGCCGTCGGCTTCGTAGTGGACGGTCCGTTCACCGCGGTCGGGCCGGTAGTGGATCATCCGGCGATCGGTGAGCAGGCGCAGTCCATCGGCGCTCGCGACCACGTCCCGCAGGTCATGGGCGCGGCCCAGCCGGGCCGCCGCGTGCAGTTCTCCGATCCGACCGTCCGGGTCCAGATGCTGCAAGCCCCGCTGGGAATCCAGCAACCAGGCCCCGCCCGCGGGGTCGGCGGCCATCCGCTCGATCCGCGACAGGGCGAGCGGCCCACCGTAGGGGATGTGGCGGAAGCCCCGCCACGCCGGCGACAGGCGAGCCAGTCCGCGTCCACTGGTGCCGATCCACACACCGCCTTCGGCGTCCACGCCGATCGACGCGATCAGCAATCCGGCCAGGCGGGGTTCGCCGGCGGCGCTGGAGTCGGTCCGGATCACCACTTCGGGGCCGGCGGCGCCGGCCTCCCAGCGAGCCACGCGCCCGGGCTCGGCCAGCCACAAGCTGCGGTCGGGCGCCACGGCCAGCGCGGTGACCGTCCCGTCGACCGGCGCACTGGCCTCGAGCCGCCAGCGATCGGCGTGTCGGCGGAATCGCCGGGTCCCGCCCTGCCCGGCCACGACCAGCGCATCGGAATCGACGAACTCGAACACGATGCCGCCTTCGATGGCCTCGCCGTCGGGCTGGCGCACCGGGTGGAAGTCCGGCGCATCGGCCGATTTCGACCGGTACAGCGTGGTCAGGGTCATCAGCCACGGGTGACAGTCCGGGCCGATGCGCAGCTCGAGATTGAAGCCGTCATCGGGCACGGCCGGGTCGCCGGCCGGCCAGGTCTCGATCGAGTTTCGAGCCGAGTGGACGCGGGCCAGGCCACCGCGGGCGAAGGCAAGCCAGATCCAGCCGTCGCAGCCCTCGGCGATCGACCAGATGAACCGTCCCGGCAGCTCGCCGCCCGCCTCCGCGCTCGGCCAGTGACGCTCGACCGAGCGGCCGCGCAAGCGGACCAGGCCCTGGTCGGAGATGCCGGCCCAGACCGAGCCGTCCCGCGCGGCCAGCATGCTCATCACGTTGTTGCCCGGCAGGCTGTCGGCCCGGTCCGGGTCGTGGCGGAGCACGGTCAGCCGGTGGCCGTCGTGGCGCACCAGGCCGCCGCGGGTCCCGATCCACAGGTAGCCGAGGCGATCCTGGACGATCGTCTCGACCGCTTCGCTCGGTAGACCGTCGGCCGCATTCAGGAACGACACGGCCGGACGGGCGATCGCCTCGTCCGGGGTCGTGTCGGCCGCCGCGGCACACGGAACGAGCGCGGCCGCTGCCAGGCAGACGCGTATAATCCGCATGAAATTCAATCCCAACGCCAGCGTCGAGGATAGCGGATCGCGAAACGGCGTTCCAGCGGTCCCGGACGCTGCAGCCCGGAACCTGCCGATGTCCGATTCGCCCTCTTCCGCACGTCCCGAATTCCAGGTCGTGCCGACCTTCGCCGTGCCGCTGGTGATCTGCCACCTGCCCGACCCGGAGCCCCTGAACCGGGAGCTCAGGACCCTGTTCGCGTCGATCGAGGCCCAGGGCGACACCTACGCCAACCCCGAGCCCTTCGTGGCCCGGAACAAGGAACTCTACGAGAGCAACTTCACGCTCTTCGACTGGCCCCAGGCCTGCGTGCAGAAGCTGCGCGAGTTCTGCCTGCGGAGCCTGTACCGGGCCATCGGCGAGCTCAACGGCTACGACACGGCAATGCTGCAGCGCCTGCACATCGCCACCGAGTCGTGGTTCCACACGGCACGCAAGGGCGGCTACTTCGGCGCCCACAACCACCCGCTGCATTCGTGGTCGGGCGTGTACTGCGTACAGCACGACGGTGACGACCCGGAGACCGACAGCGGCAAGCTGACCTTCATCAACCCCCTGTCGATGGCGACCACCTACACGGACATGGCGGTGGCCAACCTGAAGATGCCCTACAGCTACGCGATGCGGAAGGACCGGCTGGTGCCGGGGCAGCTGGTGCTGTTCCCCTCGTGGCTGCTGCACGAGGTGATGCCCTACGACGGCGACACGCAGCGCATCACGGTCGCCTTCAACGCACGCTTCAAGCTGGCCGGCGCGCAGCCGGCGCAGGTTCCGCGGCCGTGACGACGAAGGCCTGAGGTCCAAGCCCATCCGGAGCCGGACGGCCCGTCGTTCGCCCGCAAGCGCCCTCCAACAGGCAACCCTCCAATCGAGGCCAGCGCCCGTTGGAGGGCGCTTGCGCTCGAATCCCTTTCAAGCAACCCTTCGATCCGACCCCGGCGCCTGTCGGAGGTCGATCAACCCCGGGAGACGTCGTTCCCCGGTTTCGAGAACAGGAAGCGATGACCCACGGCGTGGGTTCCGCGATAGGTCAGCGGGCCGTGCTCGTCCAGCACCAGGCCGGCCTGTTCGAAGTGCCCTGCGAACTGCTCGGGCGACGCGAGCAGGCGGTGAACGCCGAGCATCTGGTCAAGGCGGGAGCGGCCGTCCTCCAGCTGCTCGACCGCATCGATGACCGCCTTGCGCTGCGCCTGCAGCTGGCTCGTCGTCCAGCGGCCGACCTGGCCGGTCAGGCCCAGGACGTAAGCGAACAAAGGCGAGGCCGCGGCCCCTGAAGTCCGGCGAACGGCGGCATCGATCTCCCCAAGGGCCCGGACGAAGCGGTCGCCATCCAGCGCGCCGGCTCGCCAGTCCCGCGCGCGCTGGAACAGGCCGCAGTCGGCCAGCACTTCGTACTGTTCGAGCTCCTGCTCCATCGTCGCCCGCATCGCGCTGTCGGTCGCGTGCGTCAGCAGGGCCAGCCGCCCGCCCGGTTTCAGCACGCGCGCGCACTGGCCGGCCGCCGCATCCGGCTTGCAGTACTCGATGCCGTACTGGCTGGTGACCAGGTCCTGGCTGGCGTCTTCGAACGCGGCCTCCTCGAAGGGCCGACCGCCGACGAAACGGATCGAGTCGACGTGGCGAGCCAGCGCGGGAAAGCGCTGGCGAATCAGTTCTGGCCGAATCTCGGCCCGGTCGAGCGCGACGATCCGGGCCCCGACGCCGAGGTCGGAAAGCGCTTCGGCCAGCAGCAGGGCGACGGCCCCGTTGCCGGTGCACACGTCGAGCACCGCTGCACCGTCGGCCAGCGGAGCGCAGCGCGCGCGCCAGAACTCGCGGATCTCGCCGTCGTAGTTGGCCTGGAAGTCTTCGGGCAGCGACGTGAGGGCGCCGCTGGCCCAGTACCTGGACCAGGCGCGTTGCTGCAGCGATGGGGAGTCGGCGGGATCGGACGGGGCGACCATGGAATCTCGAACGTCTTGCGTGGCGGGATGATAGCAGTCCGCAGGCCGCGTCTGCCCCGAGTGATCGGGTTCGCTCGCGAGCTCACTCCCACAGGCGGCAGGGCCGGCCTCCTGCGGCAGCGGATGCTCCGATGGAAGAACGCTTCGGCAAGCGCGGAACGCGGTGGGGGTCCGGAGTGCGGGGAGGTCGGTGCGGGGTTCGCTCGCAAGCTCACTCCCACAGGCGGTAGGTCGATGCAGGAATGCTTCGGCAAGTCCAGGACGCGGAGGGAGTGCGGGTTCGCTCGCAAGCTCACTCACACAGACCCACTTCAGCGGAGACTCCAAAAAGGAAACGGCCCGGAAGGCCGGGCCGTTTCGTGGTGCTTCTTCAAGCCAGAACCCGAAGGTTCGGCCGACAAGCGAACTTAGAAGTTCTGCTTGTAGCGGACGTACGGGATGCGGCCGTAGCCGTCGTACAGGCTGAAGTTGAAGCCGCGACCTTCGCCGTTGTCGAGGACCGGATCCTTGTTGGCGATGTTATCGACACCAACGGTGACCTGGCCGTTCCACGGCGTGTACCAGTTGGCCTGCAGGTCGTGGGTGATCCACGACGGCAGCGGGCCGGTGTTGTCCAGCGAGTCGTTCTGGTCATCGATGTAGTTCATGACCCAGGCGAACGCGAAGTCGCCGATCCGGTACTCGGAGTTCAACGTGGCACGCCAGCGCGGCAGGCCGTTGTCGCCGGCGACGTTGGCGCCTGCATCGGTCTCGTAGACACCGACGTAGGTACCCTGGGCGTCGACGCGCAGGCTGCCCATGTCACCGAAGTTCCAGTTACCACGCAGGTTCACGTCGAAACCTTCCGTGTCGATCGTACCCAGCGACGCGAAACCGCGCTGCAGGTACAGGATCTGACCGGTGTCCGGGTTACGAGCGACACCCAGGCCCAGGCTCGGGTCCGGCGGCGAAGCGCCGGCCGGCAGGTTGGACAGTCCCGGCGGGCAGTTCTGCGAGGTGCCGTTCAGGCAGTTGATGATCTGCTGAGCACCGATGGCCGCGACGCGGTCTTCGATCTCGATCTTCCACCAGTCCACGGAACCCGACAGCCAGTCGAACGGCTCGAAGGCCGCACCGACGTTGAACTGCTCGGACTTCTCGGCATCCAGGTTCGGGTTGGCGATCACGAAACCGGTGATCTGGACCGCCTGGGTCGGCGGCACGCCGAAGGCAGCGGCGGTCGGCGGATCGATGACGCCGTCAGCGGAGAACGACGGACGGGCCGACAGGATGTCCAGGGTCGGAGCGCGGAAGCCCTCACCCCAGGACGCACGCAGCGTCAGCTGGTCCAGCGGCTGGTAGCGGATGGCCAGCTTCGGCGAGGTGGCATCCCCGAAGTCGGAGTAATCGTCGTAACGCAGGGCGCCCGAGATTTCCAGGTTGTCCAGGACCGGGACCAGGACCTCACCGAAGAACGCGGTGATGTCGCGGCCGCCGGACGCGGAGTTGCCCGCCGAACCGGTGATGTTGCCGTTGGCCTGCAGGTCGTCGTAGATGTCCTTGTAGTCCTCTTCGCGGTACTCGGCACCGAAGGCGAGACCGACCGGGCCTGCCGGCAGGTCGAACAGGTCGGTGCTGGCGTTGGCGTAGAAGTCCTTGGACAGGTAGTTCGCGTCACGACCGATCGTTGCGGTGAACGACTGCAGGACGTCCTGCGGCACGTTGAACGGATCGTAGATGTTGTACGCGCCGCTGGTGATCTGCGGCTGCGCCAGCGCGGACACGATGTAGTTGCGGCCGACTTCGGTGTACTGCGACTCGACACGGCGTGCGCCGAACTCGACGTCGAAGTTGCCGATGCGACCCTGCACACCCAGGTCGACGTCGTACAGCTGAGCGTCGGTCGAGGTGTCACGCGGGCCGTTGGCTGCGAAGCGGTGGGTCAGCAGCAGGATGTCGTCCGCGACGCCCTGGTAGGTTTCCCACAGCGGGTTCTGACCGCCGGCACTCGGCGGGGTCGCCGGGTGGTTCGGGGTGCCCGGCTCGAGCACGATGGCACCGAAGCCACCGACCAGCCACGGCGAGGACGGAACCGGCGCGTAGCGGCCGAACGACTTCACGCGGTTGACCTGGGCGTTCATGAACAGCGACCAGTCGGCGTTGATGTCGAAGCGCGAACGCGTGAACAGCGACTCGTTGCGGGTGGCGGCTTCGTCGGCCGAGACCAGCGTGAAGTCGTAGGCGCAGAGACCGGAGCTGGTCAGGCTGAAGCCCGGGCCGGTGCAGCCTGCCACGTTGCCCGGGCCGCCGTTCGGGCCCTGGCCGGTCAGGAAGCTGAAGCCGGAGGTCAGGAAGTTGTTCGAGAAGATCGACGCACCACCGCGCGACCACGGACGGTCGGCTGCGAAGATGATTTCACGCTCGTCGTAGGACACGCCGACCATGATCTGGCCGCGGTCGCCCGACAGGCCGAAGATCGCGGACGCTTCGTCACGATCGCCGCCTGCACGCTTCGGATCGGAGGTGCCGACCGTCAGCTCGACGCCGGTGAAGTCCTTGCGGGTGATGATGTTGACCACACCGCCGATGGCGTCGGAACCGTACACGGCCGAAGCACCGTCGGACAGGATTTCGATGCGCTCGACAGCCGCCAGCGGAATGGCGTTCAGGTCCTGCGCCGAACCGACGTTCGGAGCGACCGGAGCACGCTTGCCGTCGATCAGCACCAGCGTACGACCCGAGCCCAGGGCGCGCAGCGAAACGCCGGCGAAGGACTGGGCGGACGAACCGGACTGCGGACGGAACGATCCGGCGCTGTTGAACGGGGTATCGCGAAGCAGGTCGGCGACCGAGGTCTTGCCGGAGAACTCGATCTGCTCGCGGTCGATGACCGTGACCGGGAGCGCGCCTTCGATGTCGGTGCGCTTGATGCGCGAACCCGTCACCTCGACACGATCGAGGTCTGCTGCTTCGTCGTCCTGGGCAAAGGCCGGGGCGGCCGTTGCTGCCAGGCCGGCAACCACGCCCGCGCCCAGCGCGTAGTGGATTGCCGCAGCAAGTGGATTACGAATGTCTTTCATTTAAGACTCTCCATTTTGTCTTGATTTATCGCTTTCGATACTAGTATCGACGGCATGTCGACGGACTGCACCGAAGCCGCCCCTCGACTCGCGAGTCGGGACGGCCGGGTAGGTCCAGATTCGATACTAGCACCGTTGTTCGGGAATGAAAAGGTTTCGTTAAGGCCGCGTTCGGGCATCGAAAAACCCTGCGATTGAGCTACAACTCGCTGATCGAAATATTGTTTTTCCGGACCCTTCACGCACCCCGCCGATCTCGGTGAGCGCACCGGGCTGCCCGGCGCGCGGCACTCGGTGCCACGCGATCGGCGATCAGCGACCGAGCAGGTCGCGGACTTCGCGCACGATGCGGTCCGCGGTGAGGTCGAAGTGGCGAAACAGGTCCCCGGCCGGCGCCGAGGCGCCGAAGGTGTCGATGCCGACGACCCGGCCGCGATCGCCGACCACGCCGCGCCAGTAGGCGCTGACCCCCGCTTCCACCGCGATCCGCGGCACGTCGGCCGGCAGCACCCGGTCGCGCACATCCGCGGCCTGGGCCAGGAAGCGCTCGGGCAGCGGCATCGAGACCACGCGGGCGGCGATGCCGTCGGCGGCCAGGGCGGCCGCGGCCTCGACGGAGATGCCGACTTCCGAACCGGTCGCGATCAGCACGACGTCGGGCGTGGCGTCCGTATCGCGCAATACGTAGCCGCCCGTTGCGACGGCGGCCAGCTGCTCCGCCGTGCGCGGCTGGTGCTCCAGCCCCTGCCGGGTCAGCACCAGTGCGGTCGGCCGGTCGCGGCGAAGCAGCGCCTCGCGCCAGGCCACGGCGGTCTCGGCCTTGTCGCACGGACGCCAGACCTCGAGCCCGGGAATCATCCGCAGGCTGGCCACATGCTCCACCGGCTGGTGGGTCGGGCCGTCCTCGCCGAGGCCGATCGAGTCGTGCGTGTAGACGTGGATCGCCCCGGTCGGGATCAGCGCCGACATGCGCACCGCGTTGCGCGCGTAGTCGGAGAACACCAGGAAGGTGCCGGTGTAGGGAATGAAGCCGCCGTGCAGGTGCAGGCCGCTGGCGATCGCGGTCATGCCGAACTCGCGCACGCCGTAGTAGATGTAGTTGCCGTCGCCCGGGCGGTCGAGGATATCGACGCTGCCCGACCAGTCCGTGTTGTTCGAGCCGGTCAGGTCGGCCGAGCCGCCGAGCAGCTCGGGCAGCAGCGGGCCGAAGGCATCCAGCGCCTTGCCGGAGGCCTTGCGCGTGGCCACCTTGCCGTCGTCGGCCTGCATCGCCTCGACGATGCGCTCGGCCTCGGCGTCGAAGTCCTCGGGCAGCTCCCCGCGCATGCGCCGCTCGAATTCCGCGGCGGCGTCGGGGTGCGCCTGCCGGTAGCGTTCCCACAGCCGGTTCCACTCGTCTTCCAGGGCCCGGCCGCGCTCGCGCGCGTCCCAGGCCGCGCGCACGTCGTCGGGAATCTCGAAGGGCGCGTGGGGCCAGTCCAGCGCCTCGCGCGCCGCGGCGATCTCCTCGTCGCCGAGCGGCGCGCCGTGCGTCGCCGCGGTGCCCTGCTTGTTCGGCGAGCCGAAGCCGATCGTGGTCTTGCAGCAGATCAGGGTCGGGCGCTGGTCGTCGCCGCGCGCCTCGTCGATCGCCCGGCCAATCGCATCGGCGTCGTGACCATCGACCGCCTCGATGACCTGCCAGCCGTAGGCGCGGAAGCGGGCCGGCGTGTCGTCGGTGAACCAGCCGTCGGTCTCGCCGTCGATCGAGATGCCGTTGTCGTCGTAGAACACGACCAGCTTGCCGAGCTTCCAGGTGCCGGCCAGGGAGCAGACTTCGTGCGACACGCCCTCCATCAGGCAGCCGTCGCCGGTGAACACCCAGGTGTGGTGGTCGACCAGGTCCATGCCGTCGCGGTTGAAGCGCGCGGCAAGGAGCTTTTCTGCCAGGGCCATGCCGACCGCGTTGGCCAGGCCCTGCCCCAGCGGACCCGTGGTGGTCTCGACGCCGGGCGCCTCGCCGTGCTCGGGGTGGCCGGCGGTCGGCGAGTGGAGCTGGCGGAAGTTCTTGAGGTCGTCGATCGAGAGGTCGTAGCCCGACAGGTGCAGGGTCGAATACAGCAGCATCGATCCGTGCCCGTTGGACACCACGAAGCGGTCCCGGTCCCACCAGCCGGGATTGCCCGGGTTGTGCCTCAACACATTGTTATAGAGGACCTCGGCGATGTCGGCCATGCCCATCGGCATGCCGGGGTGGCCCGAGTTGGCGCGCTGGACCGCGTCCATGGACAGGGCGCGGATGGCGTTGGCGAGGTGGCGGCGCGGCGGGCGGTGCTGGGTCGGGTCGGAGGCCATCGATCTTCCTGCGGTGGTGAGAGAGAATCCATCAATCACGCGGTACAACGCGCGGTGTGACGCGTGGCGAAACGCATGCGCGGGCCCGAACGCCCGCGAGGCGCATTCTAATCCACCGTGCCCGGCCAGCGGCCGCGGCCGGGCCGCCCTCCCCACCGATGGCTGCCGATCTTGCCCGCACCGCGGCTTCCGCGCTATAATCGACCGGATTTGCTGCCGGGCCCTGGCGCCCGGCGGTGAACGAAGACTCGGGGCACGCCCCCGAACAACTACACACGCATTCCGTCACATCCGGCGGGGTTGCCGTCCCGGCTCCGGTCACACGGGCCCGACGGTCGTCGGATGGGGAACTGCGGAGGCCTAAACCGAACGGGATCGATCCTACGCACCTGAGCGTGCGGGACGGCCCGGACAACGAGGAAAACGACATGCCCAACGTCACCATGCGCCAGATGCTCGAAGCTGGCGTTCATTTCGGACATCAGACCCGCTACTGGAACCCGAAGATGGAACCCTATATCTTCGGCGCGCGGGGCAAGATCCACATCATCAACCTGGAACGCACGCTGCCGATGCTCAAGGAGTCGCTGGACTTCCTGAGCCGCATGGCCAGCAAGCGCGGCACGATCATGTTCGTCGGCACCAAGCGCGCCGCGGGCCAGGCCATCGCCGAAGAAGCCGCGCGCTGCGGCATGCCCTACGTGTCGCACCGCTGGCTCGGCGGCATGCTGACCAACTTCCGCACGATCCGCCAGTCGATCAACCGCCTGAAGGAACTCGAGGCGATGGAGACCGACGGCAGCTTCGACAAGCTGGTCAAGAAGGAAGTGCTCGAACTGACCCGTGAGCGCGACCGCCTCGAGCAGAGCCTCGGCGGCATCAAGAACATGGACGCCCTGCCCGATGCGATGTTCGTCATCGACATCGGCCACGAGGACATCGCGATCGCCGAAGCCCGCAAGCTGGGCATCCCGGTCGTCGCCGTGGTCGACACGAACCACAACCCGGAACTCGTCGACTACGTGATCCCGGGCAACGACGACGCGATCCGCTCGGTCCGCCTGTACGCCCAGCTGGCCGCCGACGCCGTGCTCGAAGGCAAGGCTTCGGTCCCGCAGGTCGCCGGCGACAAGGACGAGTTCGTCGAGCTCGACGCCGAGGGCAACCCGGTCGAGTCGGCCGAACCGGCCAAGAAGGTCGCGAAGAAGAAGACCGCCAAGAAGGTCGCGAAGAAGACCACCAAGAAGACCGCCAAGAAGGTGGCCAAGAAGACCGCGAAAAAGGCGGCCAAGAAGGCTGCGGCCAAGTCCGACGACGCGCCGGAAGCCACCGCGACGGTCGAAGAGAAGGCAGCCGACGACGCTGCCGGCAACGAAACGGAAAGCAAGGACGAGTCATGAGCATTACTGCATCCCTGGTCAAGGAACTGCGCGAGCGCACCGGCGCCGGCATGATGGAGTGCAAGAAGGCACTCGTTGAAACCGACGGCGACCTCGACGCCGCGATCGAGCACCTGCGCAAGAGCGGCCTGGCCAAGGCCGACAAGAAGGCCGGCCGGGTGGCCGCCGAAGGCGCGGTCATCGACGCCGGCGCCGACGGCAAGGCGGTCCTGGTCGAGATCAACTGCGAAACGGACTTCGTGGCCAAGGACGACAACTTCCTCGGCTTCGCCAACCGCGTCGCCGAGATCGCCCTGGAAACGGGAACGGAAGACGTCAAGGCACTCGGCGAAGCCGAATTCGCCGACGGCGAGACGGTCGAGGCGCGCCGGCAGCAGCTGGTCGCCAAGCTCGGCGAGAACATCCAGCTGCGCCGCACCGCGCAGATGGGCGTCGACGGCGGCGTGATCGGGCGCTACATCCACGGCGGCCGGATCGGCGTGCTGGTCGGCCTGCAGGGCGGCGACGAGGAACTGGCCCGCGACATCGCCATGCACGTCGCGGCGCTGAACCCGCCCTACGTCGACGAAGACGACGTGCCGGCCGAAGTGCTCGAGCGCGAGAAGAACATCCTGAAGGCCCAGGCCGAAGAGTCCGGCAAGCCCGCCGACATCATCGAGAAGATGATCACCGGGCGCCTGCGCAAGCACCTGGCCGAGATCACCCTGGTCGGCCAGCCCTTCGTCAAGGACAGCGACCAGACGGTCGGCAAGCTGCTCAAGAGCGCCGGTGCCAAGGTCGTCGGCATGGTCCGTCTCGAGGTCGGCGAAGGCATCGAGAAGGAAGAGTCGGACTTCGCCGCCGAGGTGATGCAGCAGGCGCGCGGGAACTGATCCGGCCATGGTCGATTCCACGCGCTTCGGCCGGATCCTGCTCAAGCTCAGCGGCGAAGCGCTGCTGGGCGAGCAGGACTACGGAATCGACCCCAAGGTCAGCTCGCGGATCGCCCGCGAGGTGGCCGAAGTCGCCCGAGCCGGTGTCCAGGTGGGCATCGTCATCGGCGGCGGCAACATCTTCCGCGGCGCCGGCCTGGCCTCGGCCGGCATGGACCGGATCACCGGCGACCACATGGGTATGCTGGCCACGGTCATGAACAGCCTGGCGTTGCAGGACGCGCTCGAGCGTGCCGGCGTCACCACCCGCGTGATGTCGGCAATCTCGGTCCGCGAGGTCTGCGAGGACTACATCCGTCGCCGCGCCGTCCGCCACCTCGAGAAGGGCCGCGTGGTGATCTTCGCCGCCGGCACCGGCAACCCCTTCTTCACCACCGACACGGCCGCCAGCCTGCGCGCGATCGAGATCGGTGCCGACCTGATGATCAAGGCGACGAAGGTCGACGGCGTCTATTCGGCGGACCCGATGACCGATCCGGACGCGAAGCGCTACGACAAGGTCGGCTACGACGAAGTCATCGAACACAAGCTCAACGTCATGGACACCAACGCCATGGTGCTGTGCCGCGACCAGTCGATGCCGATCCGGGTGATCAACCTGAATACCAGCGGCGCCCTGGCCCGCCTGCTG
The DNA here is from genome assembly GCA_019800895.1 of Halomonas denitrificans. NCBI lineage: Bacteria > Pseudomonadati > Pseudomonadota > Gammaproteobacteria > Oceanospirillales > Halomonadaceae > Halomonas > Halomonas denitrificans. The sequence goes on along the minus strand of JAHVKF010000004.1, from coordinate 53,457 downwards.
GACGGCGAGGACGTCGGCACGCTGGTCGAATAGACCGCGACCCGCCGAACCGACGCGCCGGCGCCCGACCCCCGCCCGCCGCCTGCCCGAATTCCGCCCGATTTGACTGCTACAATCGCGAGTCGAATCGCCCCGTGCACGAGTTCGCGGAGCCCCCTGTTTCCACTGCCCGAGTGAACCGATCATGCTTGCTGACATCAAGAAGGATGCCTCGTCGCGCATGGACAAGAGCCTGGATGCGCTGAAGTCCGAACTGGCCAAGATCCGGACCGGACGCGCCCACCCCAGCCTGCTCGAACACGTCCATGTCGAATACTACGGATCGGAAGTGCCGATCGGCCAGGCCGCCAACGTGACCGTCGAGGACTCGCGGACGCTGGCCGTGACCCCCTTCGACAAGTCGATGGTGCAGAAGATCGAGAAGGCCATCATGACCTCCGATCTCGGCCTGAATCCGGCCACCGCCGGCACCGTGATCCGCGTGCCCCTGCCCGCCCTGACCGAAGAGCGTCGCGCCGACCTGACCAAGATCGTGCACGCCGAGGGCGAACAGGCCAAGGTCGCGATCCGAAACATCCGCCGCGACGCGAACCAGCACATGAAGGAAATGCTGAAGAGCAAGGACATCACCGAGGACGACCTGCGCCGCGGTGAAGCCGACATCCAGCAGCTCACGGACCAGCACGTCGCGCGCGTCGACGAAATGGTCGCGGTCAAGGAAAAAGAGCTGATGGAGATCTGACCCATGGTGTCGGCGGATCGACCGCGCCACCTGGCCATCATCATGGACGGCAACGGCCGCTGGGCCGCCCGGCGCGGCAAGGCCCGGACCTACGGCCACCAGGCCGGCACGGAAGCGGCGCGCAAGATCGTGCGAGCCGTGGCCGAGCGCGGCATCCCGATCCTGACCGTCTACGCCTTCTCCAGCGAGAACTGGACCCGGCCGCGTCACGAAGTGCGGCGCCTGATGTCGCTGTTCCGCCACGCCCTGGACCGCGAACTCGATCGCCTTCACGAGCACGGGGTTCGCTTGAACTTCATCGGCCGCCGCGAGGCCTTCTCCAGGCTGCTCCAGCGCGGCATGGAACGCGCCGAGGCGCTGACCCGCGAAAACGACCGCCTGATCCTCAACGTGGCGGCCAACTACGGCGGCCGGGCCGACATCACCGACGCGATGCGCGCGATGGCCGGGAAGGTCCGCCGCGGCGAGCTCGATCCCGATGCGATCGACGAGACGGTCGTGGCGCAGCACCTCGCGCTGCGCGACATGCCGGAACCGGACCTGTTCATCCGCACCGGCGGCGAGCAGCGCCTGTCGAACTTCCTGCCGTGGAACCTCGCCTACACGGAACTCTATTTCTGCGACACGCTGTGGCCGGACTTCGACGAGACCGACCTGGACCGCGCGCTCGATGCCTTCGCGCTCCGCGAGCGGCGCTTCGGAGGGCTGGGCGAGCCGACCCTGAAGCATGCTTAGGTCCCGCGTCCTGACCGCGCTGGTGATGGCCGCGGTGCTGCTGACCGCGATCTTCGCCCTCGATCCGGTGCCCCTGACCGTCGCGCTGGCCCTGCTGGTGCTGGTCGTCGGTGGACTGGAGGGCGCCGGCCTGGCCGGCCTGCACGGCGCCGTCGCCCGGACCGGCTGGATCGCCTTCCTGCTGGCCCTCGGTGCCGGGCTGCTGCTACTCATCCACCGCCCGGGTGCCGCCGTGTTCCTGTTCGCCATCGCCACCGGCATCTGGCTCGGCCACTGCATCGCGCTGGCCTGGCCCGACCGCGGCCGACCGAAGGGCACGGAACTGCAGTGGCGCAAGCTGTTCGACCTGGCCCTTATCCTGGGCGCGACCTTCATTTCCCTGGCCTGGCTGCACGCCGGCAGCCCGTGGCTGGTGTTCGCGCTGATCCTGGTGATCGCCGGCGCCGACATCGGCGCCTATTTCACCGGCCACGCGATCGGCGGCACCAAGCTGGCACCCCGGATCAGCCCGGGCAAGACCCGCTCCGGCGCCGTCGGCGGCATCGTTGCCGGCGCGCTCGCCGGCGCGGCGACCAGCCAGCTGCCCGACGTGCCCTACGGCCCCCTGACCGGCCTCGGCGCGGGCGCGTTGCTGGCGCTGCTGTCGATCGGCGGCGACCTCACGCTCAGCCTGATGAAGCGCCACCGCGGGATCAAGGACACGTCGAACCTGCTGCCGGGCCACGGCGGCATCCTCGACCGCATCGACAGCGTCGGCGCGGCCGCGCCCGCGTTCGCCCTGCTGATCTGGTTCACCCGGGCGGTCGCGGCATGACGCGGACCGGAACGAACGCCGAAGGGGCCCGCCGCCATGCTTGACGTGCTCGCCTCCGTCGGCTGGCTGGCGCTCGCCCTGGGCCTGCTGGTGACCTTCCACGAGTACGGCCACTACTGGGTCGCGCGCCGCTGCGGGGTGCGCGTCCTGCGCTTCTCGATCGGCTTCGGCCGCCCGCTGCTGCGCCGACGCAACGCCGCGGGCACGGAGTTCGTGGTCGCGGCGATCCCGCTCGGCGGCTACGTCAAGATGCTCGACGAGCGCGAGATGCCCGTCGCGCCGGACGAGGCGGACGACGCGTTCAACCGGAAGTCGCTGGCCCAGCGCTCGGCGATCGTCGCCGCCGGCCCGATCTTCAACCTGATCTTCGCGGTCGCCGCCTTCTGGCTGATGTTCATGATCGGCATCGCCGACTCGCGGCCGGTGATCGGCCCGCCGGAGGGGTTGGCCGCGGAAGCGGGGCTGGAGAACGAGGACCGCATCGTCCGGGTCGGCGACGAGCGGGTCGAGACCTGGACCCACGCCCTGCTCGCGCTGATTCCGCCGGCGCTGGATCGCGAAGCCGTCGAGGTCGAGGTCGAGGACGTGGCCGGCCTGCGCCGCACGGTCGAGCTGCCCCTGGGCCGGCTCGGCCCCGAATTCCGCGAGGACCGGACGCTGGAGGCGATCGGCCTGGCGCCGTGGCGGCCGGACCTGCCGCCGGTGATCGGGACGGTCTCGTCCGACTCGCCCGCCGAACGCGCCGGCCTGCAAGCCGGCGACCGCGTCGTGGCCGTCGACGGCGAGCCGGTCGACGGCTGGCAGCGGATGGCCCGGGCGATCCCCGAGGCGACCGAAGGCGGAGGCGCCATCGACCTCACCATCGAGCGCAACGGGAACCTGCGCACGGTCTCGATCGTGCCGGAACTCGTCGACGGCCGCCCGGTGGTCGGCATCACCGCGCCGGACGCCGATGCGGAACTCCGTCGTCGCATGGAGCGGACCTTCACGATCCTGCGCTTCGGGCCGGTCGAGGGGCTGGGTCAGGCCTTCGCCGAGACCTGGCGCCTGACCAGCGGCACGCTGGGCATTCTCGGCCGCATGGTCACCGGCCAGGCGTCGCTGGCCAACCTCTCGGGGCCGATCACCATCGCCCAGATGGCCCAGGACTCGGCCCGCCTCGGCGTTTCGCGGTTCCTGTTCTTCCTCGGCCTGATCAGCCTGTCGCTGGCGATCATCAACCTGCTGCCGATTCCCGTGCTCGACGGCGGCCACCTGCTGTATTTCCTGATCGAGGCGATCAAGGGCAGCCCCGTGTCGGAGCGCGGCCAGGTCATCGGCCAGACGATCGGTCTGGTCGCGGTTGCCGCACTGATGAGCCTGGCGATATTTAACGATATAGTACGAGTCTTTCAGTAAACTCGGCGCGCGTCATGGCGCCGAACCCACCCGGACACCGCTTTTTCATGAGAAAACTCCTTCTTCTCCTGGTGCTGCTCGCGAGCGCGCCCCTGCACGCCCAGAACTTCGTCGTCGAGGAGATCCGCGTCGACGGCCTGCAGCGCATCTCCGAGGGCACGGTGTTCAGCTTCCTGCCGATCGAGGTCGGCGACCGCCTGACCCCGACCCTGGCCCGCTCGAGCATCCGCGACCTCTACCGCAGCGGCTTCTTCCAGGACGTCGAGCTCGCTCGCGAGGGCGACATCCTGATCATCGAGGTGGTCGAGCGCCCGGCGATCTCCTCGGTGACGATCACCGGCAACAAGAAGATTCCCTCGGAGGGGCTGATGCCGGCCCTCCAGGACATCGGGATCGCCGAGGGCGAGGTGTTCGACCGGCTGGCCCTGGACCAGGTGGAACAGGAGCTCATCCGCCAGTACTACGGCCAGGGCCACTACAACGTCGACATCGACGTCCGCCTGTCGCAGCTCGACCGCAACCGCGTCGACATCGGCATCGTGATCGTCGAGGGCAAGGTCGCCAAGATCCGCCACATCAACATCGTCGGCAACGAGACCTTCGACGAAGACGAACTGCGCAAGGACTTCGAGTCCGGCACGGAAAACGATTTCTGGGGGCTTTACTTCTGGCAGGGCCGGCCGAACTACACGCGCGAGAAGCTCTCGGGCGACCTGGAGCGCCTGCGCGCGTTCTACCTCGACCGCGGCTACGTCGACTTCGCGATCGAGTCGACCCAGGTCTCGGTCAGCCCCGACCGGCAGAACATCTACATCACCGCCAACGTCCGCGAAGGCGAGGTCTATTCGGTCACCGACGTCAACCTGACCGGTGACCTCGTCGTCGATTCCGAGGTCCTCGAGCCCTTCGTCGCGATCGAAGGCGGCGAGACCTTCTCGCGCGAGAAGGTCGAGCAGACCGTCGACAACATCACCGGACTGCTGGCGAACTTCGGCTATGCCTTCGCCAACGTCAACCCGGTACCCCGGATCGACCGCGAGGAAAAGACCGTCGACCTGACCTTCTTCGTCGACCCGGGCAAGCGGGTCTACGTGCGCCGGGTCGAGTTCCGCGGCAACACGGTCAGCAAGGACGAAGTGCTGCGCCGCGAGATGCGCCAGTTCGAGGGCGCCTGGTTCTCGCAGGCCGCGGTCGACCGTTCGCGCCAGCGCCTGCGTCGCATCGGCTATTTCGAGGAGGTCAACATCGAGACGCCGGCGGTCGAGGGCACCGACGACCAGGTCGACATCATCGTCAGCGTCGAGGAGCGATCGACCGGCAGCTTCCAGGTCGGCCTCGGCTTCTCCCAGCTCCAGGGCCTGATCGCGTCGATCTCGGTCCAGCAGGAGAACTTCCTCGGCTCGGGCCGCACGGTCGGCTTCGCGGTCAGCCGCAGCCGGATCAACCGCCAGGTCAACCTGTCCTACACCAACCCCTACTGGACCGACGACGGCGTGTCGCGCGGCTTCTTCGTCAGCTACTCCGAATTCAACCAGGGCCGGGCGAACATCTCGGCCTTCTCGACCAGCCAGGCGGCCGCCGGCGTGAACTTCGGCTTCCCGGTCACCGAGGTCGACTACGTCCGCCTCGGCGCCAGCTACCAGGCGCTGGACATCAACATCGGCAACTTCGTCGCCGTGCCGATCGACCCGGACGACCCGGACAGCCCGGTCAACTTCGAGCTCGCCGCGACCCGGCCGCTGGCCATCACCCTGGACCGCGACGGCGACGGCTTCCTGTCCGGCGACGAGCGCGACGTCGAGACCGTGCTGTTCAACGGCAGCTGGGGCCGCGATACGCGCAACCACTTCCTGACCCCGACCCGCGGCTCGCTGAACCGCCTGTCGCTGGACCTGGCCGTGCCTGGCAGCACGCGCGAGTACTACAAGCTGGCCTACCGGGGCCGCAAGTACTGGCCGCTGGGCGAGAACCTGGCGTTTGCCGTGCGCGCCGACGTGTCCTACGGCGACGTCTACGACGACAAGGAACTGACCTTCGAGGACGTCGAGCCCGAGCGCCTGGCCGGCAACTGCCAGCTCGACGAGATCGTGACCTCCGACGGCGGCCTGCCGTTCTGGGAGCACTTCTTCGCCGGCGGCGTGTCCGACGTGCGCGGCTTCGACGACAACACGCTCGGCCCGAAGGACCAGTTCTGCCGCTCCGTGGGCGGCGACTTCAAGGTCACCGGCGGCGTGGAGATCGCCTTCCCGATCCCGTTCGCCGAGCTCAGCGGCACGCGCCTGGCCTGGTTCGTCGACGTCGGCAACGTGTTCCAGCGCTACGACACCTTCGACGAGAACCTGCTCCGCGCCTCCACCGGCCTCTCGCTGACCTGGGAAGCCCCGGTCGGCCCGATCATCATCAACCTCTCGACGCCGCTGAAGGACCGCCCGGGCGACGACGTGCAGCAGATCCAGTTCTCCTTCGGCGCCCAGTTCTAGCGATTGACCTTTCGTCCCGGGGCCGGCGGCCCCGGGCGCCCCCTGCAACGTCGCGCAACGCGGCACCCCTCGCGCCCCGTCCCGGGCACCCGGGGGGCCGCGGCGGGGAGTCGCGTTCGCGCGGCGGGGGAGGAAATTTCGCGCGCGAACGCCTATACTCGGGTACCTGAGCGTTCGGAGAAAACGCAAGAATGGTTCGCGTCCTGACATTGCCGATTGCGCTGATGATCGCGTTGATGATGGCCGGCTCCGCCTGGGGGCAGGCCGACCTGCGCATCGGCTACGTGGACATGAAGCGCCTGCTCGACAACGCACCGCAGGTGCTGGCCGGCCGCGCCGAGCTCGACATCGAATTCCGCCCCCGCAACGAAGCCCTGCTGGCCGACGAAGAGCGCCTGGTCCGGATGGAGCAGGACCTGGCCGATTCGATCGGCCTGAGCAATGAGCAGATCCTGGCCCGGGAACGCGAAATCCGCAACCTGCGCCGCTCGATCGACCGGCGGCGCGAGGACCTGGCCGAGGAACTCAACTTCCGCCGCAACGCCGAGATCAAGTCGCTGGGCGAGGAGATCGAGCTGGCCGTGCAGACCGTGGCCGAGCGCGAAGGCTACGACCTGGTGCTGTCCAGCCCGGTCGCCTTCGCCTCGCCCAAGATCGACATCACCGACCAGGTGCTGGAATTCCTGGAAGTCGACTTCGAGTTGCGGAGCCGGCGCGCGCCGCAGTGAGTTCGATGGCTGCCGGCTCCGGGGGCGATCCGGTCGCCGGGTCCGATGCGATCTCCGTCGGCGAACTGGCCGAAGCGCTCGGCGCCCGCCTGGTCGGCGACCCCGACGAGCGGGTCGACCGTCCGGCAACCCTGGCGACCGCCGGCCCCGGCGCCCTCGCCTTCCTGTCCAACCCGGCCTACCGCCCCCAGCTGAAGGAGACGCGCGCCACCGCCGTCCTCCTGGCCGAGTCCGCGCTGGATGACTGTCCCTGCGCGGCGCTGGTCGTCGACGACCCCTACCTGGCCTGGTGCATGGCGCTGGAGCGCTTCGCACGCGAACCGGACCTCGATCCGGGTATCCACGACCGTGCCCACGTCGATCCCGAAGCACGCGTCGATCCCGGCGCCGAGATCGGGCCGATGGCCGTGGTCGAAGCCGGGGCGCGCATCGGGGCCGGCGTCCGGGTCGGGCCGGGCTGCGTGGTCGGCCGGGACGCCCGACTCGAGCGGGACGTCCGCCTGACCGCCAATGTCACGCTGGGCCCGGGGGTGCAGCTCGGCGAACGAACGATCGTCCATCCGGGCGCGGTGATCGGCGCCGACGGCTTCGGCCTGGCCATGGACCAGGGACACTGGCGCAAGGTGCCCCAGCTCGGCACGGTGCGGATCGGCGCCGACTGCGAGATCGGCGCCAACACCACGATCGACCGCGGCGCGATCGACGACACGGTGCTCGGCGACGACGTGCGGCTCGACAACCAGGTCCAGGTCGCCCACAACGTGGTGATCGGCGACCACACGGCGATCGCCGGCTGCGTGGGCATCGCCGGCTCGACCCGGATCGGCCGCTACTGCATGATCGCCGGCGCCAGCGGCATCGGCGGCCACCTCGAAATCTGCGATCATGTCGTGATCACCGCGATGAGCACGGTGCTGGATTCGATCAGCGAACCGGGCCAGTACGGCTCCGGCATTCCGGCCCGGCCGCTTCGCGCCTGGCAGCGCACGCTGGTCCGACTCGGCCAGCTCGAGCGCCTGTTCCGCTCGCGCCGCCGCGCGCCGCGCTGAGCGACGAAACCCGAACCGCTGTCGACCCGACTTCCGACCCCTTCTTCGACCGACATGGACGTTACGGCATGACCGAACCCCGAACCGCCGACATCGAACGCATTCTTTCCCTGCTGCCCCATCGCTACCCGTTCCTGCTCGTCGATCGCGTGCTGGACTGGTCGGCCGACGAGAAATCCGGTCAGCCGCCCAGGATCCACGCGATGAAGAACGTGACCATGAACGAGCCGTTCTTCCAGGGCCACTTCCCGGGTCATCCGGTGATGCCCGGCGTGCTGATCCTCGAGGCCATGGCGCAGGCCGCAGGCTGCCTGGCCCACCTGGCCCGCCAGGAACAGGGCGCGAAGGACCAGCTGTTCTACCTGGTCAAGATCGACAAGGCCCGCTTCAGCAAGACCGTGGTCCCCGGCGACCAGCTGCACTTTCACGTCACCCAGAAGCGACTGATGCGCGGCATGGGCCTGTACGAGGCCGAGACCCACGTCGACGGCAAGCGCGTGGCGAGTTGCGAGATGCTCTGCGCGGCGCGACCGGACGATCGATGAACGGACGACCGACGAGCGACCACGGGGCCCGCATCCACCCGACCGCGATCGTCGACGAAGGCGCGCGGCTCGCCGAAGACGTCGAGATCGGCCCCTACGCCATCGTCGGCGGCGAGGTCGAGCTCGAGGCGGGCTGCCGGGTCGGGCCGCACGCGGTCGTCACGGGCCGCACGCGGGTCGGTGCGGGCACCCGCATCTTCCAATTCGCATCGATCGGCGAAGAGCCGCAGGACAAGAAGTTCGAGGGCGAGGCGACGGAGCTGCACATCGGGCGCGACAACACGATCCGCGAGTACGTGACGATAAATCGCGGCACCGCCGACGGCGGCGGCGTCACCCGCGTCGGCAACCGCAACTGGATGATGGCCTACAGCCACATCGCCCACGACTGCCGGGTCGGTTCGGACTGCGTGTTCGCCAACGGCGCGACGCTGGCCGGCCACGTCACCGTTGGCGACTTCGTCATCTTCGCCGGCTTCTCCGGCGCCCACCAGTTCGTCACCATCGGCGATCACGCCTTCCTGGGCATGTACGGCGGCGTCAACCAGGACGTGCCGTCCTTCGTGATGGTCTCCGGTCGCCCACCGCGTCCGCGCGGGATCAACAGCGAGGGCCTGAAGCGTCGTGGCTTCGACGCCGACGCGATCCGCGCCATCCGCGAGGCCTACCGCCTGGTCTACCGCCTCGGCCGTCCGCTCGACGAAGCGCTGGCCGAGCTCCGCGACCGGGCCGACGAGCAACCGGCCCTTCGGCGGTTCATCGAGAGCATCGAGGCCGGCACGCGGGGCCTGCTGCGCTGATGTCCTTCGTCCTGTCGGCCGGCGAAACGTCGGGCGATGCGCTGGGCGCGGCGGTCGCCGAGGCACTGCGGCAGCGACTGGGCGAGCCGGACCTGGCCGGCATCACCGGGCCGGCGATGCGCGCCGCCGGAGTCGAATCCATCGAGACCATCGACGCGCTGGACGTGATGGGCCTGTTCGAAGTGATCGGCCACCTGCCCCGCCTCGTGCGTCTCCGGCGCGGTCTGAGAACCACCATCCGCGACCGATGCCCGCGCGCCTTCGTCGGCATCGACGCACCCGATTTCAACCTGGGCCTGGCCCGCGGTCTGAAGCGCGACGGCATCCCGACCGCCCACCTGGTCGCCCCATCGGTCTGGGCCTGGCGCGGCTACCGGGTCAACAAGATCGCGCGCTCGCTGGACCTGCTGCTTGCATTGTTTCCGTTCGAGCCGGACTGCTTTTCGGGCACCGGCCTGGACTGCCGCTTCGTCGGCCACCCGCTGGCCGATGCCCTGCCGCAGTCTCCGGACCGCGCGGCCGCCCGGCGTGACCTGGACCTGCCCGCCGACCGCCCGATCGTCGCCCTGCTGCCCGGCAGCCGCGGCGGCGAGATCCGCCGCCACGCGGCCCTGCTCGCCGAGACCGCGAGGCGCATCCGGCGCGACCGGCCCGACGTCGAGCTCGTCGTGCTGCTCGCCCGGGACGACCAGCGCGAGGCCTTCTGCAGTGCTGCCGGCGCAGATGCCGCCGCCGAGACCACCGATCAGCTGCAGATCGTCACCGATCGCACGCGCACCGGTCTGACCGCCGCCGACGTCGCGCTGGCCGCGTCGGGCACGGTCACCCTCGAGGCCCTGCTGACCCGCACGCCGATGGTCGTCTACTACCGCCTGCCGGCAGCGACCTACGCCACGGCCCGCGCCCTGCGGCTGGTCCGCAGCGCGCACGTCGGCCTGCCGAACATCCTGGCCGGGCGCGAACTGGTGCCCGAACGCATCCAGTCCGAGGCCACGCCGGAACGGCTGGCGCGCGATGCGCTCGACTGGCTGGACGACGCGCCCCGGCGCGATGCCTTCCGGGCCGCCGCCGACGAACTGCACGCCACGCTGGCACGCGGGGCGGCCGATCGGGCGGCCGAGGCCCTGGTCGAACGCTTCGGAGCCTCGCCTTGAAGGCCGCGACCGTCATCCGGAGAATCGCCGGCGTCGACGAAGCCGGCCGGGGCCCGCTGGCCGGCCCGGTGGTCGCCGCCGCGGTCGTGCTCCACCCCGACCGCCCGATCGACGGCCTCGACGACTCCAAGAAGCTGACGGCGCGCCGCCGCGACGAGCTGTTCGAGTGCATCCGCGAGCGCGCCGCCGCCTTCGCGATCGTCGAGGTCGGCCCGGCCGACATCGACCGGCTCAACATCCTGCAGGCGACGATGACCGCGATGGCGCAGGCCGTCCGCGCCCTCGACCCGGCCCCGGACCACGTCCGGATCGACGGCAACCGCCTGCCCGACCTCGGCGGCATGTCCTGCGAAGCGCTGGTCGGCGGCGACGGCCTGTGCAAGGCGATTGGCGCGGCCAGCATCCTGGCCAAGGTCCACCGCGATCGCTTGATGATCGACTACCACGCGCGCTGGCCCGACTACGGCTTCGACCGCCACAAGGGCTACCCCACCGCCGCGCACCTGGCCGCCCTGGACCGCCTGGGCCCCACGCCGATCCACCGGCGAAGCTTTCGGCCGGTGCGGCAGCAGGAGTTGTTCTGAGAGGGGCAGACAGGAGATTTCGGCTGGCGTTCGGTCGAGTCGGAGCAGCCGACTCATAATCGGTAGGTCGCAGGTTCAAGTCCTGCAGGGCCCACCATCTCCCTGAATCCTATGGGATTTTGGGGGCAGTGACTCATTGATTTCTGGGTCGGGTGGTCGCGGGGGCGATCGTCGGGGTCAGTAGTCGGCGCGGCACGTTCGGTCTCCCACATTGGGCGTGGCCGAACGATACGGGCACAGTCAGACGAAGTAACGCTTGGGAATACCAACGGCTACCAAGATCAAGAACCCCAATACCAGGAAAGTCTGAGCGAGGAGAGAGAGCGCGGGAACTGGCAATGCCTCCGGAAGTGCAGGCAGGAAGGTGATTTCGAAGCTCGCTTCATCATCGCTGGGATCCGGATCCGTGAAGCTGGACAAGTATCGAATCTCAATGGTCTCGCTCGCATCCACGACACTCAATGCCCGCAGTGAGAATTGACAGTCCAGCGTCTGGTTAACGAGAAGCGGCGATATTTGCCAGACAATAATGTAGTCAGAAGGATCAACGCCTCTGCCTTGCCCAACAACGAAGCCGGGGCAATCAGCATCGAACGGAAATGAAAAATTACGGATCAGGCCGGTGGCGCCAATGACCAAGAGATCGACGTCAGCCGGCCCCTCGTTCACAGAAAGAAAGCTAACGCGTATTTCCTCGCCCGGGCGGATTTGAATGCCGTCGCTGTTGCCATTGATCAGTATATCGAGCGCAATATCTGTATCGCCGCCCGATTGAGCGACGATTGGCAGGCTGATCAGCAGGATTAGTGCAGCAGAAGTGCGAATCTTCATTGCTCAAAGCTCGACGCGAAAATAATCTCTGGCCGATCTCGATAATTAGCAATGACCGGAGCTGTCAGGACGAATGCTTTTGCATTTTCGCGGACATTAGGGATTCCGGCTGGAAATCCATTGCACTGAGCACACACAATATCAGCGTTTGAGAAAAGAAGGGGTTGGGTGCACGGCGGTGAACCACCGCCGCACCATAACGGCCAATTGACAGTCATTAAGGTCGTAAATGCCCCGCCCGTATCGGCATTGCTGTAATGCCCAAATGCGTACGGATAGGACACCTCACCAGGAGGATCTCCAGGATTAACCGGTGACTCTTCCGGGTTGTGCTCACCGCCGAAGTTGTGCCCGAACTCATGCGCGTCAATATTTTGTCCGATCTGGTTGCTGTAGATATTCACAGAGAACGCTGCAAAGGAGGAATCCCCCAACTGAATGGCTCGCGGTATATCCGCATATCCAGCAAACCCCGCTCCGCTCCCTGTCGTCATCGTTACCAAATCAGCACCAATTTCATCTCGTAGCGCCGACACGGATGTATCTGAACAACTGAGACACCCACCACGTAGGAAATAGCCTACGCCAGATCGAGGCGATTTACCGATGCGGTCAGCAGAGTTCGCGGCATAGGCTGGTGCCACGTCTTGTCCCAGGGTTCTGCGATGCCTCAGCCGCGCTGCCGTCTCGTTTCTCTTGAAGCCACCCCGCACTACCACGTGGTCAGTCGATGCGTCCGACGCCAGTTCCTCTGTGGGAAGGACCGGCTGACCGGGCGGGACTTCTCGCACCGGCGCGATTGGATCCGGGCGCGGATCTTCGAACTCGCCGAGATCTTCGCCGTCGATATCTGCGCTTACGCGGTGATGAGCAACCACGTGCACCTCGTATTGACGCTGCGCCAGGACGTGGCGCTGGCGTGGGACGACCGCGAGGTCGCGGAGCGCTGGCTGCGCTTGTTCAGCGGCCGGCCGGTGGTGAAGAACTGGCTGGCCGGGCGCCGCCAGTCGGAAGCGCAGGTTGCAGCGGCGCTGGAGCTGGTCCGGACCTACCGCGAGCGGCTGTTCGATCTGTCCTGGTTCATGCGCTGCCTGAACGAGCCGATCGCCCGGATGGCGAACGCCGAGGACAATGTCACGGGGCGGTTCTGGGAAGGGCGGTTCAAGTCGCAGGCACTGCTCGACGAGGCCGCACTGGTATCCCTGATGGCCTATGTGGACCTGAACCCGATCCGGGCCGGGATGGCCGAAACGCCGGAGGAATCCGACTACACCTCCCTACAGCAGCGGGTGATCGAATCCCGTCTGGAGAATGCACCGGAGCAAAAGGAGGCGCTGCCGGAGGACCTGCAGGCGGCGATCGGCAAACTGGCCCGCTTCGCCCCCAAGTCCGGCCTGCGGGAAGACGGCGTCCTGCCCGTCACCTTCGCCAGTTACGTGGAGCTGGTCGACTACACCGGGCGCGCGATTGCCCACGGCAAGAAGGGCGTGATCGATGATCGGCTGCCGCCGATCCTGCAACGGCTCAAGGCTCGGCCCGAAGGTGTGCTGGAGTTCCTTACCAAGCCGCAATCCCTGCGATCGCCCAGTGTGCTGGGCCCGGTTCAAGCGCTCCGCGAATTGGCCCAGGAGTTCGGACGCAAGTTCCTGAACGGACACGCCCTCGCAACGCAGTTGTTCGGCTAGACACAGGCCTGGCCGACGCCGGTCGTTATTCGATCCAGCGCTCGGGCCGCACGAGAGCGGCCGAAGAGACTTGGGTGGCTGCCTTCAGATCCGTAGTCCTGGCCGATTCCACGCCCCGCTCACGCCGATCGGTTCCTGGCCGATCACCTTGGCGATGGAAAAGCCCATGGGTGCCTCTGTTCAAAAAGCGAAAAGGCCATAAGGGCCATGAAAAGCCAAGGAGCAAGGCCATGGGCGTCTTGGTTTGGTGAAGGATATGGGTGTCTCCGTTCAGAAAGCCTTGAAGGATATGGGTGTCTCCGTTCAGAAAGCCTGGGTGTCTCCGTTCAGAAAGCCATCCCTCTCCCCTAGTCCCTCTCCCCTTGCCCCTGCCCCCTTCCACCTCGCCATTTGAATCCCCGCGGCGCGCTCCCTATACTGTGGCGGCCGTCACATCGTGGCGGCGGGGACGGGGCGACCGGCACATCCGGTCCATGGGAGCCCGTCCTTTTTCAGGGACGCCGGACCGCCGATTCCGTCCGCATGCGGCTTCACTCGCCGCGTTCGACGCGACATCGAGCCCGCCCGGCAGCTACAACCAAAAGAGGTAGACACCATGACATTCAGGATCGCCCTTCCCGGCGTTGTCTTGGCGGCCGCGCTCGTGCTGTTCGGCAGCACCGCGTGGTCCGCGACCGGCGTCGCGTTCGTCCACGGCACCGGCAAGCAGACCGACGCGCTGAACGACTACTGGACCACGGACATGGTCAACTCGGTCCGCCAGGGCCTGTCGAACAGCGCCAACTACACGGTCATCAACTGCGACTTCGAGCAGTACATGTGGAACAGCCAGGCGGCAGGTTGCCTGGCCGGGCAGTTGACCAGCTTCATCAACGCCCGCGGCATCACCGACCTGGTCGTGCTGACCCACTCCAACGGCGGCAACGTGATGCGCTGGATCCTGTCGAACCCGACCTGGGACAGCCGCTACCCGAACATCATCAACAAGACGCGCTGGGTGAATGCGCTGGCGCCGTCGTCGACCGGCACGCCGCTGGCCGAGGCGGTGATGCAGGGCAACGTGTTCGAGTCGGCGCTGGGCTGGCTGCTCGGCTACCAGAACGACGCGGTGCGCATGCAGCAGCCGAGCTGGATGGCCTACTACAACTCCAGCTGGCTGCTCGGCACGTCCGGGCGCCCGAGCCTGCCGAAGGGATTCTGGAACGTGGTCGGCACCGACGTGCGCTCGGCCATCTGGGACGGCGCCGCCTACTGCGGGGGCTACTTCAACCAGGTCGGCCTGGAGATCACCCAGAACTGGCTCGACAGCTGTTCCGACGGCTTCCTCGACTGCAGCAGCCAGAACGGCGCGGGCAGCCTGTGGTTCTACGACTACCAGGTGTCCGGCGACCGACTGTCCCACGCCCAGAGCCGGCGCGACTGCCACGGCCTGGACGTGATCCTGCGCAACGACCTGTAACGGAGGCCCCATGAAGATCACAACCATCACTCTTGCCGCCCTGGTGGCGGCCGGGCCGATCGCGTTCGCACCGGTCGCGGCCCAGGATATCGAGCCCGGCCTCAGCGCCGCCGACATCGGCTTTGCCGAGCCGCTCTCCGCAAGCTGGCTGGCCCGCCAGCCCGGCGACTTCGGTGCCGCCAAGCTGGTCGCCGACCCCGCCGCGGTACCGGCCAGCGAGCACACCGAATCGCTGCCCGTGCAGTTCGCGTGGCCCTTGAACGAAGCCCCCGCGGCGACCTTCGACCTGCCGCGCGTCGACAGCCGGCAGTACTGGGTCGACGCCACCGGCGGCGACCTGGCCAAGGGCATTTCCCTGCCGCTGACCGCGCCCGGTGCGGTGATCCGCATCTCGCCGCTAGATGCGCAAGCGAAGGTCCGCATCGCACCGGATCACCTGTCCCTGGCGATCGCTCCCCCGGCCGGGGACGAACGCACGCTGGATGCCGGCGCCCTGGCCCACCTGGCCGACGGCGCGGCGCTGAAAGCCGCCGGCATGGACGTGCCCGAAGCCTCGCTGGCGTTCCAGCTGGCCGATTCGGTGCCTGCCGGTTCGCTGAAGCTCGGCGTCGGCGCGCTGCCGCCCGGCGAGCGCATGGTGGTCCACGTGTTCGAGCCGAGAAGCCCGTGGTCCGGCCAGCTGACGCTGCCGGCGCGCGACTTCTTCACCGGCGACACGGTCTCGATGGGCTTCGGCATCGGCGACGGCAAGTCGCAGCTGCCGGTCGGCTCGGTCCAGGCCGTGGTCACGGACCCGACCGCGCGGCGGCAGTTCGATGTCCGCCTGGACCCGGCCTCCGGGACCCTGGTCGGTGACCTGCCGAAGGACCTCGACGTCACCGGCCGGAGCGGCCTGTTCGAAGCCCACGCCTACCTCGAGACCACCACCCCCGACGGGCTGGTGGTGCGGCGCGACCTGAAGATCCCGTTCTCGGTCGCACCGCCGCTGGCGCGGCTCGACGGTTCGGTGAAGGCCGAGCTGAACGCCGGCCTGACGCTGGACATCGGCGTCGAGACGGCGGTGGCCGGCCGCTACCAGCTCAACGGCCTGGTGTTCGGCACGCGGGCGGACGGCTCGCTCGCACCGATCGCCCAGGCCCAGGTCGCCGCGCCGCTGGCGGCGGGTTCGGGTCGACTGCAGCTCAAGGTCGATCGCGCGATCCTGGCCGCGAGCGGGCTGGATGCACCGTTCGAGGTGCGCGGCCTGGAGCTGCTCGACCAGGGCCGGATGTTCCGCCTGCAGCGACAGCAGGACGCGCTGCGCATCACGCGCTGATCGCTACGGCCGCCGTCCCGGCTCCGGGGCGGCGGTCGAGGCCATCGACACGGGGCCGGAAACGCCGGCGGGGCCTTCCCCGTCGGCGTTTTCTTTGCTCGTCGGGAGCGGGGTCGGCGCCGGTCTCGCGGGACGGCCGCCAGGGAGCGGCTCGGGGGCTCGAACCGGGGGCTCGAACCGGGGATTCGATTCGGAGTGACGAAGCGGCCAGTCAAGCCGGGAAGTCGATCCGGAGGCTCAGCCGGTCGTGAAGTGCTCCGGGGGCGTCGCGTCGGACGGTTCGCGCTCGACGCACTCGACCCGGGCCTGGGGGGATCCGTCGTGCAGCCAGCGCTCGAGCGCATCGAGCGCCTCGTCGTTGCCGCAGGCGAGCACCTCCACGCTGCCGTCGGCAAGGTTGATCGCGTGGCCGGTCAGGCCCAGGCGCTGCGCTTCGCGCTGGGTCGATGCGCGGAAGAACACCCCCTGCACGCGACCCTCGATGCGGAATTTCACGCAGCTCATGTCGAGGGTTCGGCGTCGACCCGGTTGCGCACGGTCTCGCCGGTGATCGGCCCGATCCAGGTCTCGGCCAGGCGCCCGTCCGGGGCGATCAGGTGGGTCGTCGGCAGCGCACGGGGCGTGCCGAGCGACGGCGGCGGCGCGTAGACATCGACCCGCAGGATCGGATAGGAGGCCGGATAGTCCTGCAGGAACTCGCGGAAGGTCTCGACGTCCGTGTCCTCGAAGGCCAGGCCGAGCACCGTGATGTCGTCGCGGCTGTCGTGCAGGTCGGACAGGTCCGGAATCTCCTTCCGGCAGGGTGCGCACCAGGTCGCCCAGTAGTTCACGACCACCCACTGGCCGCGCCATTCGCTCAGGTCGCGGGTGCGGCCGTCGAGGTCGGGCAGCGAGAATTCGGGCAGCGACGTCTCGGACTGGCCGGCGGCATCCGCGGTCGGATTGCCGGTCGGATCGCCGGTCGGAGCGCGGTCCGAGGCGAACGCCGAAGGGATGGACGCGGCAAGGGCCAGCGAAAGGCCCAGCAGCGCGGCGGGAAACGTGGTCATGGTCGGGCTCCGTGAGAGGGTTCGACAGCGGTCATTCGTCGCTTCCGGCGCGGCGCTTGCCGGCCCCGGACGATCCGATCACCAGCGACTTCAGGGGGCGATCCATCAGCGGGCGGACCGACTCGCCGATCTCGTCGAGCGCCTCGCGCAATCGACGATCGCCGTCGCTCGGCGGCGGAAGCGAGTCCGATTCTGCCAGCGGCAGCACGAAGGGAACGTGTGCGTAGAGTTCGGCCAGCGTGTACTCGGCCGGGTCGATGGTCAGGAACCAGTCGCCGTCCTCGTCGCGCTGGACCACGCCGGCGCCGTCGAGCTGGCCGAGCAGGAGCTGCAGTTCTCCGTCGGTCATCGCGTCCTCGCGCGCCAGGAAGTCGGCCGAACCGAGGCCGGCGCCGCGGCGCTGGGCCAGCGCCAGGTGATGGATCAGGCGGATCGCCAGCAGCAGGTGGTGCCTCGGGTTCCAGCGCCAGTCGGCGCGCTGGTAGTTGAAGGTGGTCAGCGCCGCGGTCACGCTGGCGCCGAGCAGGATGACCACCCAGGTGACGTAGATCCAGACCAGGAAGATCGGAATGGTGGCCAGCGCGCCGTAGAGCCGCTCGTAGGTCGGAAAGGTCGAGACGTAGAACACGAAGCCGTGCTTGGAGGCTTCGAAGGCCACCGCCGAGAACGTCGCGCCGGCCAGCGCGTGATGGACCCGCACGCGGCGATTCGGCACCACCGAGAACAGCAGGGTGAACGCCGCCAGCGCGATCAGGAACGGCGTCAGGCCCAGCATCAGGGTCTGGATCAGGCCACGGGCGAACTCCGGCGCCAGCCGCGGCAGCGCGGCGATCACCGAGGTCAGGCCGACCGACACGCCCATCAGCACCGGCCCCAGGGTCAGCACGGACCAGTAGACCAGCAGCCGGCTGCTGATCCGGCGCGGACGGTCGACGCGCCAGATCCGGTTCAGGCTCTTCTCGATCGTCGCCATCAGCAGCAGCGCGGTGACGACCAGGAACAGCGTACCCGCGCCGGTCAGCTCGCCGGACCGCTCGACGAACTGGTCGACGTACTGCTGGACGATGTCGCCGGCGGCCGGAACGAAGTTGTTGAAGATGAAGTCCTGCAGGCGCTCGACCCCGGAGTCGAAGACCGGGAAGGCGGAGATGATGCCGATCACCACCGCGGTCAGGGGCACCATCGCCAGGAGCGTGGCGTAGCTCAGCGCACCGGCGGCCTCGAAACACCGATCCTCGGTGAAGTGCCGGACCAGGTGGCGTCCGAAGGCCTTCAGCCAGCGCGGGTCGCGGAGCACGCCGAGCGGACCGGGCAGGGGCAGGCTTGACGCCGACCGGGCCTCGGATGCGTCAGAATGTCGGTCATCGGGCTTCGATTCAGCCATGTCTCATCGAACAGGAGGTCACATGCAAGTCACTGTGTACCACAACCCCCGTTGCTCCAAGAGCCGGACCACGCTCGAGCTGCTCGAACAGCGCGGGGTCGAGCCGAAGGTGGTCGAGTACCTGAAGACCCCGCCGAACGCGGCCACGCTGGAGAAGCTCCACGCCGCGCTCGACGCGCCGGCAAGCGAAATGGTCCGCACGGGGCAGGCGGAGTGGCAGGAGACCGGGCTCGACATCGCCACGGCGAGCGACGCCGACCTGTTCGCCGCGATCGCCGAGCATCCGATCCTGCTCCAGCGGCCGCTGGTGGTGGTCGACGACGGTGCGACGACCCGGGCCCGCATCGGACGCCCGCCGGAGCGGGTGCTGGAGATTCTCCGATGACCGACGTGCTGGTCCTGGTCCACTCGGTGCACGGCAACACGCTGGCGCTGGCGCGCGAGATCGCGCGCGGCGTCGAATCGGTCGATGGGGCGGCCGCCCGCCTACGCGGCGTGCCGCCGATCACGTCCGCGCTGGATCCGAAGCCGGCCGAGTGGCCCGACGATGGGCCGGCGCTGGTCGAGAATCGCGATCTCGCCGAGTGCGGCGGCCTGATTCTCGGCAGCCCGACCCGCTTCGGCAACATGGCCTCCGCGGTCAAGCACTTCCTCGACGGCACCGCCAGCGAGTGGTTCTCGGGCACGCTGGCCGGCAAGCCCGCCGGCGTGTTCACGTCGACCTCCAGCCTGCACGGCGGCCAGGAATCGACCCTGCTGTCGATGATGATCCCGCTGCTGCACCACGGCATGGTCCTGGTCGGGCTGCCGTACACGGAACCGGCGCTGACCTCGACGAGCTCCGGGGGCACGCCGTACGGGGCGAGCCACTGGTCGGGTCCCGACAGCGACCGACCGCTGACCGACGACGAGACGAAGCTGGCGCGCGTGCTCGGCAAGCGGGTCGCCGGCCTGGCGGTGAAGCTGTGATCCCGACGCACTGGGCACGCTGGAGCTGGCTCGCCCTGATCGGCGTGCAGCTGGCCTGGTTCGGCTGGTGGTCGCCGTCCGACGTGCTCGGCTACTGGCCCGCGCTGCTGCTCGCCACCGTGCCGCTGCTGTTCCCGCTGCCCTGGATTCTCCGCCTGTCGCCCGCCGCCCTCGTGGTCGGCGGCATGATTCTTCTGCTGCACTTCAGCGTCGCGGTCTCGGAGGCGTGGGTCGACCCGGTCGCGCGCCCCCTGGCACTGCTGCAGATCGCGCTGATCGTCGTCTACTTCCTGGCCCTGCCGGCGTTCGGCCGGCGCCGGCCGCGCACGACCGGCGACGCCGCCGATCGCTAGCCCCGGCGCAGGGCGCCAGCCGCCGGGGCCGCAGGACCGCGGCCGAGCGAAGTCGTGGTCCGTTTCTCGACAACCGGTAGACTGACGCCGGACTCGTCCGCACCCGCAGCCCGCATGACTCGACGCCGTTCATCGTCCGAAGACCTTTCGACCACCCAGCAACCGCCGCGCCCCGGCGACGGCTGGGCCCATCACGGCAACTGGGTGCTGCGCGCCTGGCTGGAGCGCGCGGTTCCCGAGGACCTGCTCGAGGCGCACCGGCCGGTGCTCGCCGAACTGGGCCGGCGCTCGGGCGCGGAGTGGTACGACCTGCAGCTGGCCGACCGCTTGAACGAGCCGCGCCTGACCCAGTGGAGCGCGTGGGGCGAGCGGATCGACTCGATCGAGCTGACCCCGCTCTGGCAGCGCGCCCATCGCTGGGCCGCCGAGTACGGCCTGGTCGCCACCGGCTACGACGATTCGCTCGGCGAGCACGCCCGGCTGCTGCAGTTCGCCCGAGCATGGATGTACATCCCGTCGACGGACTTCTACGGCTGCCCGCTGGCGATGACCGACGGGGCGGCGCGCGTACTCGCCGATGCGGGCAACGAAGAACTGGCATCGCGCGCCCTGCCGCACCTCCTCTCGACCGACCCCGGGACCTTCTGGACCTCGGGCCAGTGGATGACCGAGACGGTCGGCGGCTCCGACGTGGGGCGGACCGAAACCGTCGCGCGCCAGGACGAGGACGGCACCTGGCGATTGACCGGGCGCAAGTGGTTCACGTCGGCGGCGACCTCCGAGATCGCCCTGACCCTCGCCCGTCCGCAGGGTGACGGGGAGCGCGCCGAAGATGGCTCGCGCGGCCTGGCGCTGTTCTATCTCGAGCCGCGCGACGACGAGGGCCGGTTGCGGAACATCGAGATCCTCCGCCTGAAGGACAAGCTCGGCACGCGCAAGCTGCCGACCGCCGAGCTGTGGCTCGACGGCGTGCCGGCCCAGCCGGTCGCCGGGCTGGAACGCGGCGTCGCCTCGATCGCGCCGATGCTCAACATCACGCGGACCTGGAACGCCGTCACCGCCTGCGCGCTGATGCAGCGCGCGCTGGCCCTGGCCGACGACTACGCGGGCAAGCGCGAGGCCTTCGGCAAGCCCCTGGCCGAGCTGCCGCTGCACCGGGAAACGCTGGCCGACCTCGAAGCCGACCGGGCGGCGGCCAGTTGCGCCTTGCTCTCGACGATCGACCTGCTCGGCGTGGTGGAGCATCAAGGCGGGACGAGCGAAAGCTCCGATCGCGCCGCCCTGCGCCTGCTCACGCCGTTGATCAAGCTCGGCACGGCCCGCGATGCGGTCGCCGTGGTGTCGGAGGCGCTGGAAGCGATCGGCGGTGCCGGCTACATCGAGGACACGGGCATCCCGCAGCTGCTGCGCGACGTCCAGGTGCTGTCGATCTGGGAGGGCACGACCAACGTCCTTTCGCTCGATGCGCTGCGAGCGATCGCCGCGGTCGGCATCGACCCCTGGCTGGACCGCCTGCAGCAGCGCCTCGACGGCTGTCGTCAGCCGGCCCTGGCCGGCCGGGTCGACCGGGCGCGCGACGCGCTGTCCGCCGTGCCCGGATGGCTGGAACCCGGGCCCGAGGCGCTCGAGCCCCAGGCCCGGCGCCTGGCCCTCAACCTCTATCGCCTGACCGGGCTGGTCGAACTGCTCGGCCTGGCCGACCACTGGCTGGCCCGAGACGACGACCGTCCGCTGGCGGTCGCGCGCCACTACCAGGACCTCCGGTTCCGCCTCGAGCCGCTGCGCGGCCGCTGAGCCGGACTCAGAAGGTCGACAGTCCGCTGAATTCCATCAGCCGGTAGCGCGCGTAGCGCAGCGCGCTGTCTTCGGCGTACGCCTCGTAGGGCAGCGAGAACGATCGCCCGGCCGGATTCGTCCAGCGCATCTCGAACCAGTCCGCGGCCTCCTGCAGCACCGGCAAGCCGGCCGGCCCCGCGACACGCACGCTGGTTTCCAGGTTCAGGTCGTCGAGATTGCGCCGGGTGAAATTCGCCGAGCCGGCGATCAACTCGCTCGTCCCGGCCCGGGTCCGGGTCTGGAGGAACTTGCTGTGGCACTGCTCGCCGGTCGTGTGGCACCAGCGGACCTCGATGCCCGCGTCGACCAGCTCGCGCGCCACGGGCCGGTTGGGGATGCCGGACTTCTCGTTGCCGAACGCGGCGATGTTCGGGTCGAGCAGCGCGCGCACGCGCGCGCCGCGTTCGACGGCGCGCTCGATGGCCCGGACGATGCCGCGATGGGCCAGGTAGAACATCGCCAGGTCGACCCGGTCGCCGGTGCCGACCCGATCGAGGGCGGCGATCGCGGCGTCCCGGATCGCGCTTTCGGTCAGCACCTGGAGCGTCCCGGCGGACCGATCCACGCGCATCGGCGACGGGGCCGGCGGCGCCGGCAGCGTGCCGAGCGCGGCGCCGGAGAACTCGGCGACCGGAAGCTCGGTGGCCAGCAGGTCCAGTGCGGCGGGGCCACGGAACTCCAGCGCGACGTTGCCGTGCGCGCTCGACGCATCGTGCGGGTTGCCCGAGGTCACCAGCCCGACCCAACCCGAGGGGCTGTCGGCAACCAGGGTCTTGCGGTGGTTGGCCTTGAAGTTCAACAGCGCCAGCCCGGTTCGCAGCGTCACCTCGCCCGGGCCGACGGGATTGGGCAGCCAGCCGCCGTCGGGCGAGTTTCCGGCCCAGCGGCAGCACAGACGCCACGCCCCGGACCAGGCCGGGTTCGATGCGCGCAGGCGGCCGAGGTCGGTGATCACGACCTCGACGCCGGCGGCCCGCAGGCGGTCGAGGCGGTCGGAGCGCAGTCCGCCGTACAGCGTGTTGATCGGGTCGGTGATCAGGATCGCGCGCAGGCCGGGCACGGCCGCGCGGCGCGCCCGCAAGGCCTGCTCGAGCTCTTCGGAGAGGCGGCGCATGTCGTCGCCGTCGACCTGTCCGGCGAAGTCGTTGAACAGGAACATGTCGATGACCACGAGCCGCTCGGCGCCCTCGACCAGCTCCAGCACCCGGTCGAAGATCCGCTGGTCGACCTGCCGCTCGCCGCTCGGATCGACCCAGGTCAAGTCGGCCAGGAACCGCACGTCGACCGCGGGGCGCTCGGGCATCGCCACGGACAGACCGTCCGGCAGGGGCTTGTAGCGGTGGAACAGGGCCATGGCGAGCCAGAGGACCACGGCGGCGAGGACCAGCACGCCGACGAGGCGGCGCCATGCCAGCCTTCGAACGGCGGTCTTGTCCTCGGCGGTCATGGGCGAAGTCTAGCCGCGCGCGGGGGACCCTGCACTGGCCGGCGCTCGGCGATCGGCGTAGAGTGAGGGGGTCCATCCACCGTCTCCGAGGGTCCGCCATGCGCCACACGCCGACACCGACTTCGCCCCTTCCGCTCTTGCTGCTGCTGGTCCTGCTCGTGGTTCTCGCCGTCGGCTGCACCGACGACGCTCACCACCCGGACGCCGAGACCGACCCGGACACGCGGCCCGACGCCGGCCTGCTCGAGCCGCATCGGCAGGCGATCGAGCGGGCGCGCGGGGTCGAGGACGACCTCGCCGACGCCGCCGCTCGCCAGCGCGAACGGATCGAGGACGAGGGCGGCTGATCGGTTGGACAATGGGCCGGACCGGCACGCCGAGGCGCGGATTCGCGTATTCTGGGGACTGCACTGCGGCGCTCGTTCGCGCGGCGTGCCTTCACCCGCGGCCCGGCCTGATCGGCCGCCGCGGTCCGATCTTCAAGGAGAATTCTCTATGTTCAAGCAGAGCCTGACCGCAGTGGCCGTGGCCAGCCTTTCCCTTTCCGCAGTGGCCCAGGAGCCCAACATCGAGCCCGGCATGTGGGAAACCACCAGCACGGTCTCGCTGAATATCCCGAACATGCCGGAAGGCTCCATGCCGCCGCAGACCCAGACCGAGTCGAACTGCATCACGCCGGAAGACATCCGCGACGGCGAAGCGTTCCTGGCCGACAACGAGGAATGCGAAGTCGCCGACAAGGAAATCAGCGCCGACGGCATGAGCTTCACCATGACCTGTCCGAGCCCGGACGGCAGTGCGATGACCATGAACGCCGACATGTCCTTCGACGGCGACACGATGTCGGGCACGGTCGACGGCCAGATGGACTCGGCCATGGGGTCGATGACCATGTCGGTCGAGATTTCCGGCAAGCGCACCGGCGACTGCTGATTCGCAGGTCCTGCTTCCGCCCCGGAGCCCCCGGACTCCGGGGTCGGACCCGAGCGTCGGAACGGACGACCGTTCCGGCCTCCGGCAGCCGGTCGACCCGGACCGACCCCTTCGATCGCGCCCCCACCCGGAGCGCCCGCACCCTACCCGTCCAACGCGTCCGGAGCGGCACCGAGCCGCGCCAGCCAGTCGCGATCGGCCGGCGCGTCCTGCGCCGGTGGCACCACCAGCGTCGTGTATTCCTTGAAGCGGGCTCGGGGCAGGCCGGACAGAGGCATGCGCTCGGCCCGGAAGCCCTCGATCGGTAACTGCGCGGCCTCGTAGAGAACGGCTTCGGTGTCCGGTTCATACCACCGGGTCAGCTTCTCGACCAGCAGGGCCAGTGCGGCCGGCTCGGCGTGGAACCGCGTCAGCGAAAGGTCGCCGACGAGCGCGGCCTGCCACAGGATCAACAGGCTCGACGGGTCCGGCCGGCAGTCCCGGACCAGGAACTGGGTCGCCTCCCACGACTGCACCCCCGAGCGGCCCGGGTCGAGGCCGAGATCCGCATACAGGCAGGCTTCAGCCGAGACGCCCGGCTCCATCCGGGCTGGCAGACCCAGGGCCCGAACCGCCCGGATCGCACCGTGGGGCACGTCGGCGAATACGCCCGGGTGGCCGTAGAACACCGCGCAGACCCGGGCCCCATCGCGCACCGCGTCGACCAGCTCGCGCTCCATCGCCCGATAGGCATCGCGCCGATCGTTATTCCTGGACCCCTCGCGGTAGTGGCGGCCCAGGCCGATGCAATCCGGCCGGATCGACGTCAGCCAGTCCATCGCGAACGCGTCGGCCAGCGCGAACACCCGGTCCGCGACGCGGATTTCGGACTCGGCCCGGCGCGAGATGTGGCGGCCGAGCTGGATGCCGCAGCCGACCACCACGAGTTCACCGCTTGCCGCGGCCACTCGTGCGTCACCGGTCACGGCTCGTCGCCGTCGGCGAGTTCGGCGGCATCGATCAGCTCATCGCGCCCGGAGCGCTTGGCCCGATACAGCGCGTCGTCGGCGCGCGACCGCAACCGTTCCAGCCGGCGCTCGCGCCGCGCCTCGGCCAGGCCGAAGCTCAGGGTCACGGCGATCGACGAATCGCCCACGGTCACCGGCCGCAGCCGCCGGCGCAGGTCCTCGACCCGCTGCCGTGCCTGCAGGCGATTCTGGTCGGGAAGGAACACGGCGAACTCCTCGCCGCCGACGCGTCCGACGATGCCGGGCGGCGGGAACACGTCGCTCAGCAGCTGGCCGAGATAGGACAACACCGCGTCACCGGCCTGGTGACCGAAGCGGTCGTTGACCTGCTTGAACAGGTCGACGTCGGCGGCGATCAGGGTGCACGGGCGTCCGTTCTCGCGGCTGTGCTCCAGCGCCCTGCTGGCCGCTCGATGAAACCGGCTGTGGTTGAGCAGACCGGTCAGGCCGTCGCGCTCGGACAGGCGCCGGAAGCGCCGCCGGTCCGCGCGGAAACGGATCAGCAGGCCGATCAGCAGGACCCCGATCACCGCCGCCATCACGATGGCGACGGTCCTCGCCTTCTGGCGTGAGGTCTGTGCCTGGCGTTCGAGCTCGAACAGCTCGTTGCGCTGCCGCAGCATGGCCAGTTCCTGCTGCTGCCGCTGGTTCTCGAATTCGGCCTGCTGGTAGGCGATGCGAAGGCTGCGCTGGATGTCGTTGAAGCGCCGATCGGCCTCGAACTGCGCGCGCAGGTGGTCGAGCGCCCGCCCCGGCATGTCGCGACGCTCGAAGGAGTCGGCCAGCGTCGCGTGCAGCTCGATCAGGCTCTGCCAGTCCTCGCGCGATTCGAAGTAGCTCACCGAATCGAGCAGGCGCCGGGTTCCGCCTTCCGCATCGCCGGCCGCCAGCAGCGCGCGGCCAAGATAGTACCTCGACTCGGCCACCCCCACGGCGAACTCGCCGGCGCGGTGCTGCGCGATGGCCCGCTCCAGCCAGCCGACGGCCTCGTCGAAGCGACCGGCCTCGAGCAGCGCCGCGCCCATCGCCATCATTCCGGTTCCCTGCAGGACCGGGTCGCCGCTTTCCTGGCAGCTCTGCCACATCGCATCCGCGCTTTCGGAGGCGGCGTCGGCCAGGCCGACGCGGAGCTGCTGGAAGACCAGGTCCTGCTCGGCGAAGCACCGGGTCCGGTCATCGCCGCTGTCCTCGGCGGCCGCGAGCGCTTCGGAAATGTAGTCCATGGCCAGCCCCTGCTCCCCGGCCAGCGAGTGGAATCGGGCGGCCAGCACCAGCAGGCCGGCCTGTGCGCCGGGGTCACGCGCGTCCGGCAACAGCTTCAGGGCCTCGTAGAGGTAATTGAAGGCCAGCGCGTACTGCTGGTCGATGCCTGCCGCATTGGCCGCCAGCTCGAGTGCCCGCAGCCTGAGGTCGATGCCGACGGGCCGCGACAGCACGCGATCGAGGCGATCCATGGCATCGTCGAAGCGGCCCGCGAGCACGAGATTGCGTCCTTCCATCAGGTCGAGCCGCGCCCGCTGGTCGGGCGTGGCCCCGTCCAGGCCGTCGGCTCGCAGGGCGTCGATCGCGCTCTGCGATTCCTGCCATGGCCGTTGGAGGTGCAGTTGCTCGATCGCATCGATCCGCGTCGAGAGTCCGGCATCCGCAGACGCCGGCAGCGTCCCACCGGCCAGCAGGGCGACCAGCAGAACGAACGTAAGCAGGGGCGGCACGGGCGAGCCGAAGGGGACTAGCGGTAGGCCTTGACCGTGGAGTTGGTCAGGCGCAGCTCGTCCAGCCCGCTGAGCTTGCGCAACGCATCCAGGTCGCCGTTCTTCATCGCCTCGGCCGCCTCGTCGGACACCTCGTACTCGGCGAGCACATCGTCGGGATCGCTTCGGTAGCGCGCTTCGAGTTCGGCATCGCGGCCGAGGTCGACCAGCAGTTTGGTGAGGTTGTCCATGTCTCGAGCTCCCTTGGGTTCCGGTTGGATCGCTCGGCCCCCCTCGGGACCGCCTTGCCGTCGCATCGCGACGACTGCGGGGAATTGTAGCGGGGTTCCGTTCCGGCTGCCTGCGGCGGCCCCGCGCCGAACGGGACGAGGGAGGAAGATCGCTACAATGCAACCATGGCACGACGACTGATGAACCTGCGCCACGTTCCCGCCGAGGAAGCCGACGGCGTGCGGACGATGCTCGACCAGCTCGGCGTGGACTGGTACGAGCTCCCGCCGACCGCGTTCGGC
The DNA here is from genome assembly GCA_019800895.1 of Halomonas denitrificans. Taxonomy (NCBI): domain Bacteria; kingdom Pseudomonadati; phylum Pseudomonadota; class Gammaproteobacteria; order Oceanospirillales; family Halomonadaceae; genus Halomonas; species Halomonas denitrificans. The sequence continues at coordinate 25,936 of JAHVKF010000004.1, read as the reverse complement.
CTGAGCGCGGGCAGCATCTGGATCCGCGACAACGAGGAGTACCCGAGGGCCAGGGACGCCTTCGACCGGTTCCAGGACGAGTACACCGCGCGGGCCCGCGCGGACGCCGGGAACGCTCGACGGCCGATCGACCCCATGCGATTGCTCGCGGCGGTGATCGTCGCGGTCGTGGTGCTCGGGTTCTTCTTCTGGCCGATCGTGGAGTTGATGGGCGGCTGAACGGCCACTCGCAAGCGACCCAGCGCCTGACCGCAACACGGTGACGCCCGGCACGCCCGCCGAGCGTCGCGGTTCAGCGGGTGCTCAACGGGCACTCAACGGCGGACGGACGGGGCCAGCGATTCCAGCCGGCCCAGAAAGGCCTTGCCGTATTTTTCCAGCTTGTGCCGGCCCACGCCGGGCACGTCGGCCAGGTCGTCGAGGCTCGTCGGGCCGGCTTCGGCCATGGCCACCAGCGTGGCATCGTGGAAGATCACGTAGGGCGGAACGCCTTCGTCTCTGGCCAGCTCCAGCCGCAGCTCGCGCAGTGCTTCGAAGATCGGCGCGATCGCCTCGTCGACCGGGGCACGCTTCGATCTCGTCGTCGACCGGGTTCGTGCCCGGACCGCCGGCTCGCGCATCGTCCACTCGACCTCGCCCCGCAGCAGGGGCCGGGCGGCCGGATCGAGGCGAAGACCTCCGTGCCCGTCCGGGTCGGTCGCCAGCAATCCGCCGGCAAGCAGCTGGCGGACCAGGGCCTGCCAGTAGCCGCGCGGATGCTCCTTGCCGATCCCGAACGTGCTCAGCCGGTCGTGGCCCAGCGAACCGACGCGGTCGGTCCGCCGGCCGACCAGCACGTCGATGACGTGGCCGGCACCGAAGCGCTGGCCGGTGCGGTACACGCAGGACAGGGCCATCCGCGCCGGTTCCGTGGCATCGACCATGGTCGGCGGCGACAGGCAGTTGTCGCAGCGCCCGCAGTCGCCCGGATGGTGTTCGCCGAAATAGCCCAGCAGGGGCGGGCGGCGGCAGCCTGGCTGCTCGCAGAAACCGAGCAAGGCCTCCAGCCGCTGGCGCTCGATCCGCTGCCGGTCCTCCGGCAGGTCGGACTCGGCCAGCATCTGCCGCAGGCGATAGACGTCGTCGAGCCCGAACACCATCCAGGCGTCGGACGGCAGGCCGTCGCGCCCTGCCCGGCCGGTTTCCTGGTAGTAGGCCTCGATCGAACGGGGCAGGTCCAGGTGCGCGACGAACCGTACGTCGGGCTTGTCGATGCCCATGCCGAAGGCGATGGTCGCGACGACGATCACGCCGTCCTCGCGAATGAACCGGTCCTGGGTTGCCTCGCGCTCGGCGGGGTCCAGCCCCGCGTGGTACGGACGGGCGTCGAAACCTTCTTCCTTCAACCAGCCGGCCACCTGCTCGCAACGCCGGCGGCTGAGGCAGTAGACGATGCCGGCATCGCCCTCGTGCTCGCCCCGTACGAAATCGACCAACTGGCGTCGGGCATTCGCTCGCGCCGTGACCTGGTAGCGGATGTTGGGCCGATCGAAACTCGCGGTGAAGCGTCGGCACCCGTCGTCGAACAGGGCGCGTTCGATCTCGTCGCGCGTGCGAAGGTCGGCGGTGGCCGTCAGCGCGACCCGGGGTACGCCGGGGAACCGTTCGGCCAGCTGCCCCAGCGCGAGGTACTCGGGACGGAAATCGTGACCCCATTGCGAGACGCAGTGTGCCTCGTCGATCGCGATCAGCGCGATCGGCGTGGTCGCCAGACGATCGAGCATGTGCGGCTGCATCAAGCCCTCGGGCGCGACGTAGAGCAGGTCGAGGCGGCCGTCGTGCAGGTCGGCGAGGACCTCGCGGCGACGCTCCGGCGAGAGGCTGGAGTTGAGCACTTCGGCGCGCACGCCGAGGATCTTCAGGGCCTCGACCTGGTCGCGCATCAGCGCGATCAATGGAGAGATCACCAGCGCGGTGCCGTCGCGAACCAGCGCGGGAACCTGGTAGCACAGCGATTTTCCGCCGCCGGTCGGCATGAGTACCAGCGCGTTCTCGCCGGCCATCAGCGTGTCGACCACACCGGCCTGCTCGCCGCGAAACGCCCGGAAGCCGAACACCTCGCGCAGGACGCGCCGGGCAGTCGCGCTTTCCGGAACGGCCGGATTTTCTGCCACGACGTTCGCCACGGTGGTCCCGATCAGTCGTCCAGCTCCAACCGGACCGCGGCCCGGTCGGCGCGTTCGACCCGCTCGGCCAGCAGCTCTTCGTCGACGCCGGTGGTGCCGCCGAATTCCGGCCAGCCCTGGCCGTGCCGCCAGCACAGTTCGGCGAGCACGCGCGCATGGTCCGGCTCCGCATTGAGTGCGGGGATGTACTCCAGGCGCTCGCCGCCGGCCTCCTCGAATTCTTCCCTGTTCTCGACCCCGATCTCGTCGATGGTCTCGAGGCAGTCGACGGCGAAGCCCGGGCAGACGACCTGGACGCGTTTGACGCCCTCGCGGGCCATCGCCTGGAGCGTCTGGTCGGTGTAGGGCTTCAGCCACTCGGCCCGGCCGAGGCGCGACTGGAAGGTCACGCGCCAGCGGTCCGAATCGAGCTTCAGGCGAGCGGCGATGCGGCGCGCGGAGGACTGGCACTGGCAGTAGTACGGGTCGCCATCGAGCAGGTAGTTCTTGGGAATGCCGTGGAACGAGAACACCAGCTGCTCCGGTTCGCCGTGCTCCTCCTGGTGGGCACGAATCCGGTCGGCGACCGCCTCGACCCACGCCTCGTCGTAGTGGTAATGGGTCACGAAGCGGAGCTCCGGCAGCCAGCGGACCGACCTCAGCGCTGCGGCCAGGCCGTCGAACACGCTCGCCGTCGTGGTCGCCGAGTACTGCGGATAAAGCGGCAGCACGATCACCCGCTGCACGTTGTCGTCGCGCATGCGGGCCAGGGCCTCTTCGATGCCGGGCTGGCCGTAGCGCATGGCCGGATAGACCCGGACGTCCGGGTGATTGCGCTCGAACTCGCGCTGCATCGCTTCGGCCAGGTCGCGCGTGTGATAAAGCAACGGCGAGCCGCGCTCCGTCCAGACGCGGCGGTAGGCCTCGGCCGACCGAGGGGCGCGGAAGGGCACGATGACCAGGTTCAGAATCAGCCACCAGATCGGGCGAGGCACTTCGACCACGCGGTCGTCCCAGAGAAACTCCCGGAGGTAGCGGCGCAGCGCACGGGCGTCGGGCCGGTCGGGCGTGCCCAGGTTGGCGAGCAGCACCCCGGCGCGGGCAGGCGCCCGGTGCGCGTCGACCTGGCGGACCTCGGCGCGACTGCGGATTCGATGCTTCGGCATCGGGTATTCCTTGCAGAGACGTAACGGAAGTCGCCGAGTGTACCGCGCGCCGGTGGTCGAGCCGGTCATCGGGTCGGGAGTCGGGCCGCCGACACCCTGCGACGTCGGTCGACGGCATTGCTGCGCTCGCTGTGATCCGTACGTCGAATCTGCTATTCTCGCGAGCGTGAAGCTGTCCTGATTTCGAGGAGAGGAAAGAGCGTCCCGTGACCCGCGCCCGTCGCATCGTCGTCGTCGCACTGCTGGCCCTGCTGGGTCCGGCCGGCGTCGCGTATGCGGAGCCGCTGGCCTGGGCCGTGAACTCCCGCGGCAACCTGCCGAACAACGAGGACGTGCACGCCCTCTGGCAGGTCGACCTGGCGACCGGGGAAAGCAGCTACGTCGGCTGGACCTCGTTCCTCGACATGGAAGGCCTGGCCCTGGCCGACGACGGCACCCTGTTCGGCGCCGACGACGAGAGCAACTCCCTGGTCACGGTCAGCACCGCGACCGGTCTCGGCATCGCGGTCGGCAACCAGCGGACGAATTTCGGCATCGCGCTGAGCGAGGTCCTGGATCTCGGCATGACCTTCACCTGCGAAGGACGCCTGCTGGTCAGTTCCGATCAGCGCGAAACCCTCTACGAAGCCGATCCGGACACCGGACTGCTGACGCCGATCGGTCCCGCGGGAAGCCTCGGCGCACCGATCACCGACATCGCGGCCTGGGGCGACACCGTCTACGGCATCGGGCAGGGGCTGGATTCGTCGGGAGCGAGCGACAGCCCGAACCTCTACGCCATCGACCTCGACGACGGCACCGCCACCGAGATCGGCCCCCTCGGCAACGCGGTCGCACCGTATGCCAACGCCGGGCTGTCCTTCGACGCCGACGGCCAGCTGTGGGCCCTGACCGACCGTCGCGACGGCGGCGACCCGAACCTGTTCTCCGAAGTGCTGCGCATCGACACGGCCACCGGCACCGCCACCAAGATCGCCGACGCCGACGTGGTCGGCTTCGAATCGCTCGCGGTCGCCCCCCCGGGCGGCTGCAACCGCGGCGGCGCGGCCATCGTTCCGGTCCCCGCGCTCGGCCGCTCCGGCCTGCTGGTGCTCGGCCTGCTGCTGCTGGCGCTCGGCTGGACGCTGCTCGCGCCTCGGCGGTAGACTAGTCGTCCACTTTCTTCCGGCCCGGAGCCTTCCGACATGGCCAATATCAGCCCCTGGCAGTTGCTGATCGTCCTGCTGATCGTCCTGTTGATCTTCGGCACCAAGAAACTGCGCAACATCGGCGGCGACCTGGGCGGAGCGATGAAGGATTTCCGCAAGGGTCTCCGCGACAGCGACGACGACTCCGACTCGAAGTCCACCTCAGAAGAAGACGACGCTTCCGGCTCGACCAAGCACTGATCCATGGGCGGCGTCGGGTTCACCGAATTGCTGCTGCTTGCGGTCGTCGCACTGATCGTGCTCGGTCCGGAGAAGCTCCCCGGTATCGCGCGCAAGGCCGGTCAGCTGACGCGCCAGGCGCGACGCGCATGGCAAGGATTGCAGTCCGAGCTCCAGGCCGAGCTGGATGCCGACCACAATCGCCGGATCATGGAGGCCACGTCGCGCCAGGAGGCCGAAAGGAAGTCGGCTGCCAAGCAGGACGGCAGCGCCGACAGCGATTCGCGCGACAAGGAACCGAAGGCCGATGACGACGCCGACCGGTCCGACTGAATCGGAGATCGATGCGGGCGTCGATCAGGAACTCAGCCTGATCGATCACCTGCTCGAGCTCCGCACGCGCCTGATCCGCGCGGTCCTCGCGGTCGTGCTGTGCATGCTGGCCATGGTGCCCTTCGCCCGCACCCTGTACTCGATCGTGTCCGAGCCGCTGGTATCGCGCCTGCCCGAAGGTTCGAGCATGATCGCGATCGACGTCGCCTCGCCGATCTTCGCGCCGTTCAAGCTGGTCATGGTCCTGGCCCTCCTTGTGGCCATGCCCTACGTCATCTACCAGCTCTGGGCGTTCGTTGCCCCCGGCCTTTACCAGCACGAGAAGCGGCTGGCGCGGCCGCTGCTGTTCGCGGCCACCGCGCTGTTCTACCTGGGCTGCCTGTTCGCGTACTTCCTGGTCCTTCCGCTGATCTTCGCGTTCATCACCAAGATCGCCCCGGACGGCGTGGCGGTGATGACCGATATCACGCGCTACCTGGATTTCGTCATGGTGCTGTTCCTGGCCTTCGGTTTCGCCTTCGAGGTGCCGGTGATCACCGTCGTGCTCGTCGCGATCGGCGTGGTCACGCCCGAGGGCCTGGCGAAGGCCCGCGGCTACGTCGTCGTCGGCGTGTTCTTCGTCGCCATGCTGATCACCCCGCCGGACGTGATCTCCCAGACGCTGTTGGCGATCCCGGTCTGGGCCCTGTACGAACTCGGCATCGTGTTCTCGAAGATGGTCGTCCGCGATCGCGAGGCGACGAAGCCCCCGGGCGACTGACGGGCAGGATGGCGTAAGAGAACCGCCGGTATCGATCAAGTGCCCCCCTCACCGCGGAGAACGCGGGAGGACGCCCCAAAAAACAAGAACAACCGCAGATGAACGCGGATGAACTCGGATAAGAACAACTGCGGAAGCGATGTGCAGTCCGGGGCGCTGCGGGCGCAGGTCCGTCAGCCAGGCAAAGCCGCTCGTTCGGAACGCTTTCACCGCCTCGCTTCCCTGCATTGGTGGCACCAGAGAGCTCCGGTGGCGATCATGACAAGCGGATTCGACCATCGGTGAGCGCGGAATAAACGCGCTCGGATCGGGCTGAAGCCTTCGATCATTGTTCTCGCGCAATGCGCATGTCGGGCCACGGTGACCCGAACCCAGCACGCCCAGGCCCCATGGCACCGGCGCTCTTCCGCACTTCAATCCGCGTTCATCTGCGGTCAAAGCACTTTTCAGCTCATGCGCGCCCGACAGCGGTTGAAGTGTTTCCGGCGACCCGCCGGCCGCCGGCTCACCCTTTCGCGAGGGTCATCCGGATCGCGTCGACGAAGATCGCCCCGAGCTTGGCCGAGCGGGCCGGCGACCAGCCGATCTCGGGCATCGGATGGTTGGCCGCGTCCTTGAACGGCATCTCCAGGGTCATGGCCAGACAGCCGAAGGTCTCGGCGACATAGTCGGTGCACTTGCGCAGGTCGGCGCTGCCGGGCGGATCGACGTCGTAGCCGTGCTCGACCTGGAAGTCCGGCGACAGGTCCGCCAGCAGCGACTTGAACGCGTCGAGGTCGGACTGCATGGATTCGTCCCAGCGCGGCACGCCCTCGCCGCCGGCGATGAAGTTGTACGGCAGGCCTTCGTCGCCGTGGACGTCGAGCGCAAAAGCCACGCCGGTCTCGTGCATCTTCGCGCGCACGTGGAACACCTCGGGTGACTCGTCCTCGTCCGGATCGCGCCAGGCGCGGTTCAGGTTCACTCCGCGGGCATTGACGCGCAGGTGACCGCGGACGCTGCCGTCCGGGTTCATGTTCGGCACGACGTAGATCACCGCTCGATCGAGCAACGCCCGGGACGCCCCGTCCTCGGGGTCGAGCAGGCGCTCGAGGAAGCCCTCGACCCACCACTCGGCCATGGTTTCGCCCGGGTGCTGGCGCGCGGTGATCCAGACCGGGATCTTGTCGTCCCCGGGCTCACCGACCGTCAGCAGGGTCAGCGGCCGGCCGTCGGGTGTCGCACAGAGCACCTCGCTGCGTACGTTCGGCGAGTCGCTGGCCGTGGCGATCAGCCACTGGTGGCGTTCGAAGCTGTACGGGGCGAAGTAGGCGTAGGACACCTGGTCGGCTTCGGGCGTGTGTTCGATGACCAGCTGTGTACCGTCGAAGGTGGTCGGCACGCGGAACCAGGTCTCGCCGTCGATCGACGCGACCGCCCGGTAGCCCTCGAAGCCCGAGGGATAGGACATCTCGCCGGCGTTCTCGATCGTCATCCGGCACGCCCGGTCCCGCGCGTTGCACAGCTGGAAATGGAACCACTGGGCATGGCGGTCGCCGACGTCGCGGCGGATGCGCAGCCGGAGTTCGCCCGGCTCGTCGGCGGCGACCACCTCGATGTTGCCGCTATCGAAGCAGCTGGAAACGTTCAGTCTGGCCATGGTTCGGACACTCGGTGAGACGGACCCCACAGGGTAGCCGACTCAGGACGGGCCGTTGCGGCTGCCGCCGGCCCGCAGATGGTGGAGCAGGCTCTTGAGCGCCAGCGGCCGGATCGGCTTGTGGAGCAGCGCGCAGCCGGCCGCTCGCGCGGCGCGGCGCACCGCCGCTGCATGGTCGGCACTGACCAGCACCGCGGGTGCCGAAATGCCCCGGTCGCGCAGCGCCTGCAGCACATCCATGCCGGTTCGCCCTCGATCGAGATGGTAGTCGAGCACCAGAAGATCGAAGGGGCCGGAGTCGCGAGCGGCGGCCAGGGCCTCGTCGTGGCTGCCGCGGGCGACCGTGTCCAGCCCCCAGTCGGTGAACAGGGCCTCCAGCGAGGCCCGCATGGCCGGCTCGTTGTCGACCAGCAGCACGCGCGACGGCGCCGGGTCCATGGCGGCCGGGCCGGATGCATCGGCCTCGCCTGCGGTCTCCGCTGCCGCTGCCGGCAGCACGACGCCGAACAGCGTGCCCCGCCCTTCCCGGCTTTCCAGCACCAGGCGGTGATCGAGCAGGCGCGCCATGCGATCGGAAATGGCCAGGCCCAGACCGAGGCCGGGTGCTGCGTCGTCCGGGTCCAGCCGGCGGAACTCCTCGAACACCTCGACCCGCGCCGATTCGGGGATCCCCGGACCCGTGTCCCAGACGCCGGCCAGCACCGAATCGCCGCGACGGCGAGCGGCCAGGAGAACGCCCCCTCGATGGGTATACCGGACCGCGTTGGACAGGAAGTTCTGCAGGATGCGCCGAAGCAGCTGCGGGTCGCTCTCGACGAAGCGGCCGGAGCGCCGCCACCTCAGAACCAGGCCCCGCGCTTCGGCCAGCACCCGGAACTCGCCGGCCAGCTGCTCGAACAGGTCGTCGAGCGCGAACCGGGACCGCCGGGGTTCCAGTCCGCCGGCATCCAGGCGGGAGATGTCGAGCAGCGCCGCGAGCAGGTCCTCGGTCGCACCGAGGGCGCCGCTGATCTGCTTGAGGACCCGGCGCGGTGCCTCGGCGTCGAGCCGGGCCGACAGCGAGTGGGTCATCAGCTGGGCCGCGTTCAGCGGTTGGACGAGATCGTGGCTGACGGCGGCAAGAAAGCGGCTCTTGGCCGCGTTCGCCTTCTCGGCCTGGACCATCGCCTCGCGAAGCTCGGTGGTGCGAGCCGCGACCCGTTGCTCCAGCGTCTCGTTGATCCGTTTCAATTCGCTTTCCGCCCGTCGAAACGCCGTCACGTCGGCAAAGGTGGCGACGAAGCCGCCGCCCGGCATCGGATTGCCGCGGATCTCGATGATGCGGCCGTCGGGCCAGGATCGCTCGATCCGATGGGCCGTGCCGGCCCGCTTGTGGGCAAGACGGCGCTCGATGGCCGCATCGAGGTCCTCGGTTTCGACCAGGCCTCGGCGCGCGTTGTGGCGCAGCAACTCGGCCACCGGCCGGCCGACCCGGATCAGCTCCGGCGGGTAGTCGAACAGGTCGAGATAGGGACGGTTCCAGGCCACCAGACGAAGGTCGGCGTCGACCACGCAGATGCCCTGGCTCATGTTCTCCAACGCGCCGGACAGCACGGCCTGGCTGAACTGCGCCTGTTCCGCGGCCTGGCCGACCAGTTCGGCCACCGTATCCAGCGGGGCCGGCGTGCGGCGCCGCGCAGCGTCGAGCAGCAGCCGCGCCGACGCCGCGCCGACCACGGCGGCCAGTTCGTGCTCGACGGCGCGCTCACGCTCCAACGACCCGGCGCCGAGCACCTGAAGCAGGCGCCGGCGCTCCGGCGACAGGAAGCGTTCGGCCAGACCGTCGAGCACCGAGTCCGGCAACGGCACATCGTCGTTGGATGGGCCAACCGGCGACCATCGCCGGGCCGTCGCCGCAACGATCGCCAGGTTCACGAGCAGGCTGGCCAGGACCGCGCGCGGCAGGGCGTCGAGACCCGCCAGCCCGAACAGGCCCGACGGGGCCAGCCAGGCCGGCCATCCAGCGCCCGGGTCGGGCGGACCGGTCAGCGGCCAGAGCAGCACGTAGGCCCAGACCGCCACGCCGCCGAGCAGGCCGGCCAGGATCGAGCGCGCCGGCAGGCCGGGACGATAGACCGCAAGCACCACCGCCGGGGCGAGCTGGGCCAGCCCCGAGAAGGACAACGCGCCGATGTCGGCCAGCGCCTCGGCCGACCCGCTGAGGCGGCTGTAGACGTAGGCCAGCATCAGCACGGCAACGATGCCGACCCGGCGCTGGATCCGCACGGGGATCAACAGGTCGCGGCCCGATGCGCCGGGACGCTTGAGGAGCAGCGGGGTGATCCAGTGGTTGCCGAGCATGATCGACAGGGTGAGGCTGGCCAGGATGACCATCCCGGTCGCAGCGCTGAGACCACCCAGGAACGCGAACAGCGCGAGCGCGGACTGCTCGTGGGCCAGCGGCAGCATCAGCACGTAGAGGTCCGGGGCCACCCCGGCGTCGCCGAGCAGGGCCACGCCTGCGCGCGCGAGCGGCAGCACGGGGAGAGCGATCAGCAGCAGGAACACGGGGAACAGCCAGCGGGCGGTGCGCACGTGGCGCTCGTCGCGGCACTCCACCACGCCGATATGGAACTGGTGCGGCAGCGTGAACATCGCGAGCGCGCCGAGCAGGGTCAGCGTGGCGAAGGACGCCGGCTCGCGGAACGGCAGCTCCGGCGTGCGGGCCGCGAGGTCCAGCGGGCCCTGGAACAGGCCGAACACCACGAACAGGCCCAGGGCCAGCATCGCCGTGAGCTTGAACAGGCTCTCGAAGCCCATCGCGAGCACCAGCCCCCGGTTGTGGCCGGTCGCCACGGCGCGACGCGTTCCGAACAGCACGGCGAACAACGCCATGACGACGGCGACGTAGAACGCCAGGTCCTGCCAGGCCGCACGACCCGCCTCGTTCTCGGCCAGGCCGGCAACGGTCCCGAAGCTCATCGCCACCGCCTTCAGCTGGAGCGCGATGTACGGCACCATCCCGAGCACCGCGACCGCGGTAACCACGGCGGCCAGGGCCGAGGACTTGCCGAAGCGACTGGCGATGAAATCGGCGATGCTCGTGGTGTTGTGGCGCTTGCTCAGGCGCACCAGGCGGATCAGGAACGGCCCGCCCAGCGCGAACAGCACGATGGTGCCGACGAAGGTGGGCGGGATCGGCCAACCGGAGCGCACGGTCTGCGTAGTGACGCCGTAGAAGGTCCACGCGGTGCAGTAGACCGCCAGCGACAGCGAGTAGACCACCGGCCACCAGGCGCGGGATCCGGCCGGGCGGCGCTCGCCGAACACGGCGACCGCGAACAGCAGGCCGAGCCAGGTCAGGCCCGCCAGCGCCAGCAATCCGCCGGACAGATCGCTCACGGCCCGCGCGGGATCCGGCCGAGCACCGGCAGAGGCTGTTCTTCGGGCCGTCGGAGGGGGACGTTCATGGGGCTAGCCTAGCGTGTTTCGCCGACCCGGACGCCCGCCGGGGCCGGCAAAGAAAACGGGCCGGCAGGGCCGGCCCGGAACGGGTGTCGTCAATGGGAGTCTTGCATCACCCGACGCACGACGTGGGAAGAAACCCGCGCGTCAGAAGTTCACTCGGCCGGTCAGCGTGATCGTGCGCGGCGGGCCGTAGAAGGCGTTGGCGATGCCTTCCAGGCCCAGGGTCGATGCGCTGCCGTCCGGCGTCGCGAACAGGTAGCCGGAGGTCTTGTATTCCTCGTCGGCCAGGTTGCGGCCGTAGAGGCCGATTTCGTACTTGCCGTCCAGGCGCTTCCAGACCAGGCTCAGGTCGTAGAGCGAGTAGGCGTCCTGGTCCAGGAATTCCGACGGCGTTTCGAACTGATTGGTTTCGCCGCGGTAGGACCAGCCGCCCAGGATCGAGAAGCTGCCGGCGACGTTGAACCAGTTGACGGGGCGGTCGTACTGCAGACCGAGGTGGGCGGTCCAGTCCGGCGTGTTCTGGAATTCGCGCTGATCGGACACGTCCTGCAGCGCCTGCGCGCCGCTGGCCGGATCCGTGACCAGGGCGATGAACTCGTCGTACTCGGCGTCGATGTAGCCGATCGCGGTCCGTGCGGTGAACGAGTCACCGTCGGTCATGAGGTTGCGGCCGAGCAGCGCGGAGCCCTCGAACTCGACGCCCTGGACCGTGGCCTCGCCGGCGTTGGTGGTGACCCCGGCGAAGGTATCGGACAGGCCGTCCCCGTCCGTGTCCACGCCGATCGAGCCCGGCACCTGGATATCCGTGTAGTCGCTGTGGAACACGGCCAGGCTGGTCGAAACGCGGCGGTCGAAGAGGCTGGACTTGATGCCGACCTCGTAGGTATCGACGATTTCCGGCTCGAACTTCATGAACTCGAACACCTCGCCCTCGGACACGGTGCCGTCGCCGTCGAAGTCCGGCGCCGCGGTGGTCAGGCCGCGGGGATCGAAACCGCCACCCTTGAAGCCCTGGCTGTAGCTCGCGTACAGGTTGTGGAACTCGTTCGGCTGCCAGGCCAGGCTGACGCGCGGCGTGAACTCGGTGAACTCCTCTTCGCCGCGGAAGTCGGACGTCGTCGCGATCGGCACACCCATGCCGCCGAAGCGCGGCGAATTGCCGCCGACGAAGGTCTGCCGCAGCACCCGCGAGTCGCGCTCGTCGCTCGTGTAGCGTCCGCCCAGCGACAACTCCAGCCCGGTGGCGAGGCCGAAGTAATCGGCGAGGTCGATGCTGACGTCGGCGAACACCGACCACGACGAGGTATCGACGTCGCCCAGGGTGAACGCATTCAGGCCCGGCAGGTCGATCAGGTCGCCGGTTTCGGCCAGCAGCACGTCGAAGGCGTTGAACGCGTTGGCGTCGAGGTAGTAGAAACCGGCCACGCCGCTGACCCGGTCGGCGGTGAACAGCAGCTGGAACTCCTGGCTGAACTGCTCGTTGGAATAGTTGACCGGAACGTCCACGTCGGCAGCCGGCAAGGCATCGAAGTCGATCTGCTGCCAGTTGTCGTCTTCGCGATACGCCGTGATGCTCTTGAACAGCCAGTTCGGGTTGATGTCGTACTCCACGGTCAGCGCCGCACCCTTCTGCTCGGCCTCGTGGCGGCCGGCGATCCCCCCGCGGGAATCGTAGACATCGTCGAGCACGGGGGCGCCCGAGAACAGGCCCGGAATCAGGCGATGCCCGCCGACGGGGCTCGAGTCGTCTTCGCTCCAGTCTCCGGCCAGGCGGACGAACAGGTTGTGCGTCGGAGTCCACTCGGCGCTGGCGCGAATCGCCAGCAGGTCCTTGTCGTAGTTGTCTTTGCCGGTGGTCAGGTTCTCGCCGAAGCCGTCGCGATCGAAGGAAGCGATCGACGCGCCGACGGCGAAGGTATCGCCGATCGGCATTTCGCCGGAGGCGATCAGGTCGGTCTGCGAGAAGCTGCCGATCGAGGCCTCGAGGCTGCCGGCCGGCTGGCGCCCGAGGCGGCGGGTCACGTACTTGATCGCGCCGCCGATCGTGTTGCGGCCGTACAGCGTTCCCTGCGGTCCACGCAGGACCTCGACCCGCTGCACGTCGTAGATATCGAGCACCACGCCCTGCGGGCGGTTCAGGTAGACGTCGTCGAGGTAGATGCCGACCCCGGCCTCGAAGCCGGCGACCGGGTCCTGCTGGCCGACGCCGCGGATGAAGGTCGACAGGGTGTTGCTGGTTCCGCGCGAGATCTCGATGGTCGCGTTCGGCACCACCTGATTGAGGTAGGTGATGTCCTGGGCGCCGCGATCCTCGAGGTCCTCGCCGCTGATCGCGGTGACCGAGATCGGTACGTCGCGCAGGGTTTCCTGGCGACGTCGAGCGGTGACCTCGACCGCGCCGAGATCGGCAGCCTCCTCGGTCGACGCGCCCTCTTCGTCACCGCCATCGTCCTGCGCGTGGGCCAGGCCCAGGCCCAGGCTGAGTCCGGTGACCAGCGCAAGGCGGATCGCGCGATCCAGGACGCGGACGCGGTTCGTTTCATCGAATTGCATGGAAACGGAAGCTTTCATTGTCGACCTCGGGTTCGGTGTTCTTGTTGGGTGACGAGCGACGGCCGTATTTCGAACACGGTCCGGCACCGATACGTCGCAGTCTACGAACGGAGGTCGCGATGAGAATTGGACCAAGGTACAGGGGACCGTCGGCACCGTCCGCCGACGCGGAGCGGCCCCGTTGGACCTTGGTACAGTGTTCGCCGTTGCGCCGTCGCCGCACCATGAGGTCCTGTCAAGAACGCAATCGCAACGGACACGCCTCATGCTGAGTCTGATCGGGCTGCTTGGCGGCCTCGCCCTGCTGATCGTGCTGACCATGCGCGGGATGAGCCTGTTCGTGGCCACCCCGCTGTGTGCGTTGCTGGTCGCGCTGACCAGCGGCATCGCGCTGCTGCCGCCGCTGGCCGCCGAGGACGGCGTCAACCTGGTCGGCCAGTACATGAGCGGCTTCACCGGCTTCATCGCGGCCTGGTTCTTCATCTTCTTGCTCGGCTCGCTGTTCGGCAAGCTGATGGAGTCGTCGGGAGGCGCGGAGAGCGTGGCCCACTGGATCGTCGCCCGGCTGGGCAGCGCCCGCGCTGCACTGGCCGTGGTGCTGGCCTGCGCGGTGCTGACCTACGGCGGGGTCAGCCTGTTCGTCGTCGCGTTCTCGGTCTACCCGATGGCGCTGGCGCTGTTCCGCGATGCCGACCTGCCCCGCCGCTTCATTCCCGCCACCATGGCCTTCGGCTCGGTCACGTTCACGATGACTTCGGCCGGGTCACCGGAAATCCAGAACTGGATTCCGGTCGAGTTCCTCGGCACCAGCCCGCTGGCGGCGTGGCAAGCCAGCCTGGTGGTCGCGATCTTCATGGCCGCGACCGGCTACGTCTGGCTGAAATGGATGCTCGATCGCGCGGTCGCGCGCGGCGAGTCGTTCGAGGCGCGTGACTTCGACCCCGCATCGGGCCGCGGCGACCTGCCCCACCCGGCGCTGGCCGCGGTACCGCTGCTGGTCGTCCTGGGGATTTCCTTCACGACCCACGACGCGCTCGGCACCTCGGCCCTGATCGTCGCGCTGCTGGCCGGCTGCCTGGCCGCTGCCGCGATCAACCTGCGTCACCTGCACGCGCCCGGCGAGGCGCTGGCCGAAGGCGGCACCGGCGCGCTGATCGCCATCGGCAACACGGCCGCGGTGGTCGGCTTCGGTACGGTGGCCAAGGCGGCGCCGGCCTTCGAGACGGCGGTCGACTGGGTGACCCACCTGCCCGGCAACGGCCTGGTCAGCGCGGCGATCGCGGTTTCGGCGATCGCCGCCATGACCGGCTCGGCCTCGGGCGGCCAGGCGATCGCCCTGCCGATCCTCGGGCCGCACTACATCGACCAGGGCGTCGATCCGGACCAGCTTCACCGAGTGGTCGCGATTTCCTCCGGTGCGCTGGATTCGCTGCCGCACAACGGTTACGTGGTGACCACGATCCGCGCCATCTGCGGCGAGACCCACGCGGCCGCCTATCCGGCCATGGGCGCACTGACCGTGGTGGTTCCGCTGGCCGGCCTGGTGCTCTGCCTGGGGCTGTTCGCGATCGGCCTCTGAGCCGGTCAGTCGGACGCTTCGGCCGTCGACGCGCCCGCGCGGGCTTCGATCCAGCGCTCCATCCGTTCTTCCAGTGCGTCGAGCGGCATCGCGCCCTGCCCGAGCAGGTGGTCGTGGAACGCGCGAAGGTCGAAGCGGTCGCCCAGGCGGGCCTCGGCTCGAGCGCGCAGGTCCCGGATCAGAATCTCGCCGGTCTTGTAGGCCAGCGCCTGGCCCGGCCAGGCGATGTAGCGCGTGACTTCCGTACGGACGTTGTGCGGGGCCAGTGCGGAGTTCTCGAGCAGGCAGGCCTCGGCCCGTTCACGGGTCCAGCCGAAGTAATGCATGCCCGTATCGACGACCAGCCGGCAGGCCCGCCACATCTCGTAGGTCAGCCGGCCGAAGTGCTCGTAGGGCGTGGTGTAGATGCCCATGTCGATGCCGAGGAACTCGGTGTACAGGCCCCAGCCTTCGCCGAAGGCCGTGATGTAGGTGTTGCGGCGGAATTCCGGCACGTCCTCGAGCTCCTGCGACAGCGCGTTCTGGTGGTGGTGCCCGGGCACCGCCTCGTGCAGCGTCAGGGCCGGCAGGACGTACAGGGGGCGCTGGTCCAGCGCGTAGGTGTTGACCATGTACCCGCCGGCGACGCCGTTCTCGAGGTCGCCCGGCCAGTAGCGGCCCGTTGTATAGGTCGGCGCAAGGTGCTCCGGCACCGGGCGTACGCCGTAGGGCAGCCGCGGAAGACGGCCGAAGAACTCGGGCATCCGGTCGTCGGCGCGCTTGGCGATCCACGCCGCCCGCATCAGCAGCTCGTCGGGCGTCTCGGCGTAGAACCGTGGGTCGGTCCGAAGGAAGGCCAGGAACTCGGCGAAGCTGCCCTCGAACCCGACCTCGTCGACGATGGCCTCCATCTCGCCGCGGATGCGCTCCACTTCGGCCAGGCCCTGGGCATGGACCGCTTCCGGCGTGGTGTCCAGGGTGGTGTGGCGGCGGACCAGGGCGCGGTACCAGGCCCGGCCCCCGGGCACGTCGGAGATGCCGATGCTCTCGCGGGGCTCGGCCAGGTACTCGTCGCGGAAGAAGTCGGCCACCGCGGCGTAGGCCGGCAACACCTTTTCCTCGATACGAGCGCGCGCCTCGGTCCGCAGCCGTTCTCCGTGTTCCGCGGCCAGGTGGGGCGGCAGCGCGTTCATCGGCGCGATCAGCGGGCTGTCGTCGGGCCCCGAAGCGATGATCGTGTCGAGCTGGACCAGGACGGCCTCGACCACCTGGGCGGGTTGAACGAAGCCGTCCTCGACCCCCTTGCGCATCCAGTCGACGTGCGCGGCCAGCCACGCCGGCAGCGCATCGAGCCGGGCGAGCCAGGCCTCAGCCTGTTCGAGGGTGGCCGGCCGGGTCGACGCCGCGACGTAGAGGGGCGTGGTGAAGAACCCGGAGTCGTTGACGAAGGGAACGCGCTCGGGGTCGAAGGCCGCGGCCTCGACGTCGGACGCGAGCAGGTAGTCCAGCACCGTATGGCTGGTGCGGTCGGCGGGGTCGAGGGCATCGGGGTCGATGGCCCGGAGACGCTCGAGAAACCCGCGCGCTCGCGTCCGGCGGCGGTCGACCGCCGCCGGGGTCGGATCGGGCCAGCGGGCGAGGGCCTCCAGGTCGCCGCGTCGACCGGCCTCGATCGGGTTCTGTTCCAGCCGCCAGGCCTCGTAGTCGCCGACCAGGCGCTCGAAGGCCCGGGTCGCGCCGTCGTCGGCGGCGACGGACGTGCCGAGGACCAGGGCGAAAAGCCCCAGCCGCAGCGGGCCGAGCGGGCTCACTGGCCGCGCTCCCGCTGCCACTCCCGGTAGCCGGAGTAGCGGGCCAGCTCGTCGAGACTCAGGACGCGCGGGTAGCGCTGGCCGTCGATGATCCAGGTCGGGTAGCCGGAGATGTCGTTGAACACGCACTCGGAGGCCACCGGGCCGCGCCGGCCGCTGGGCGAACATTCGACGTAGGGCAAGCGATCGGCCGAGCGACCGAACAGGTCGCGCTGGTCCTGGCAGTTCGGGCACCAGAACGCGCCGTAGTACTTTGCGCCGGTGGCTTCGAGGTGCTCGGCCAGGCCGCGCAGGCGCGGGTCCTCCGGCGGCTGCAACAAGCCGTTCTGCCAGGCGTAGAGGCCGCCTGAAATCACCGCCCCGACCAGCAGCAGCGCGCCGGCGAAGCGCGGCCAGGGTTCGCCCGGCGCCGATTCCGGGCGCCGGGCGAAGACCGCGATCAGCAGCGCCAGCATGACCAGCTGGGAGGCCAGGCACCAGGCGCACCAGGCATCGAGCACCAGCAGTCCGGTGAGGGTGAAGTACAGGCTGACGGCCGTACCCACGGCGGTCAGCCAGGCCAGCCGGCGCCACCGCTTCAGCCGGGCCGGCAGCAGCGTGGCCGACCACAGGATCGCCAGGTACCAGACCAGCCCCCACAACGCAACGGGCAGACCCAGCAGCGTGCCGTAGCTGCTGTTCTGGACCAGGTCGCAGCCCGAATCGGGGCCGCAGAACGGCGGCGCCTCGGTGATCATTCCCGAAACGGTCATGAACCCGGTGATCAGGACCCCGACGGCGGCCAGCACCGCGACGAGGCGATCGGGTTCGGGGGCGGCTTTCCGGGCGGGCGGTGGGGAGACGGACTTGCGCTTGCGGCTCATGGGCGGGTCTCGTGGTTCGACAATTCGACAGGCGGACCAGTCTACTCAAGCGGTCCCGGCGTGTCGCCCACTGCGTGGCGGTTCCGGCCTCGGCCCTGCAACGTCGGAATTGACCGGCCGGCCAGTTCATGCGAGACTTGCCGCATGAATACCGCCACCGCAACCCGTGATCCGGACCTGACCCGCCGCCAGATCCTGGCCGCCGCACTCGACCTGTTCGTCGAAAACGGCTTCGCCGACGTGTCGATGCGACAGATCGCCGAGAAGAGCGGCGTGACCAAGAGCCTGATCCATCATCACTTCGGCTCCAAGGACGCGCTTTGGGAGGCGACCAAGGAGCAGGCGCTGGCCCAGTACGCGGCCGAACAGAAGCAGGAACTCGAGCAGGCCGGCGCACCGGACGGCCGCCTGCTGCGCGACGGGGTGGTCAAGTATTTCCGGTTCCTGCAGGACAACCCGCAGGTCGCCCGACTGCTGGCCTGGACCCACATGGAAGGCGACACCACCTGCGGCGAGATGGATGCCGAGCTGGTCCGCCTCGGCGCCCAGCGCGTCCGCCAGGCCCAGGAAGGCGGCGTGTTTCGCGACGACGTCAACCCCGTTCACGTGGTCACGCTCTTCATCCTGGTCTGCACCCAGTGGTTCCAGGCGCGCACCCACCACGGCCAGTGGCCGGGGATGGGCTCCGACGACGAGTTCCTGGACGACTTCCTGAAGATCTACATGGACGGCCTGTCGCCCGACGGCCCGCGCAGCGCAACCCACTGACCCCGTTCGAGGACCGAAGCCGATGACCGCCCGCGTTCCCCCGATTGCTGACCGGCCGACCAGTTCGTTCCATTCGAAGCCGATCGCGTCCGCCGTCCTGTCCATCGCACTCCTGACCGCACTGCTGGCGGCCGCCGGGTGCAGCGAGTCGGAGGAACCGCAGGCCGCGGCGAGCCCGCCGCCCCGCCCCGTCGAAGCGGCCCCGGTGATCGAAGTCCCGGCGGTGGAGACGATTCGCTTTCCCGGTGTGACCCGGGCGACCCGGCGCGCGACGCTGTCGTTCCTGCAGGCGGGAACCCTGGCCGAACGCCGGGTCGAGCGAGGCGATGCGGTCGAGGCCGGCCAGTTGCTCGCGGTGCTCGACAATCCGCGCCTGCAGCCCGGGGTCGCAGCCGCACGCGGCGCGCTGGCCGAGGCCGAGACGCGACTGGCCCAGCTCGAACGGGACACGGAGCGCCAGGCGCGACTGGTGGAACGCGAGCTGGTCGCCGCCGACGACCTCGAGCAGGTGCGCGCCCAGCGCGACGCCGCCGCCGCCGCGCGAGACCAGGCCCGGGCACGCCTCGACGAAGCGATCGCACAACTCGACGAAGCCGCCCTGCGCGCGCCCTTTGCCGGTCGGATCGCCGAAACGCACCTCGAACCAGGCGACTTCGCCGCCGCCGGCCAGGCGATCGTCGACCTGGTCGACACCACCGCACTCGAGATCGAGGTCCGGCTGCCGGCGCAGCGCGCGTCCGGCCTCCGCACCGAACTGCCCGGTCGGGCGGTTCGGCGCGTCACCGACGGCGCGACCACCGATGCCCGGCTCGCCTCCCTCGGCCGCGCATCGCCCGGCCGCACGGCGCCGGCCGTTTTCACGCTCGTGGGCGCCGACGGCTTCGCGCCCGGCGATCCCGTCGAAATCTCGCTCGACTTCGCTGCCCGCCCCGGCATGGCCGTGCCGCTCTCGGCGGTGGTCAATCCCGGGACCGCGATCCATCGCGTCTTCCGGGTTCGCGACGGCCGCGCCGAGTCGGTCGCGGTCCAGGTGGGGCGACTGCAGGGCCGTCACGTGACCGTGTTCGGCGACCTCGCGCCCGGTGATCGGGTGATCGTCAGCGGTCAGTCGCAGCTGCTCGACGGGGAACCGGTCCGGGTGCTGCCGTGAGCTGGCTGAATGCGGCCCTGGAGCGCCGCCGGCTGGTGCTGGCCACGGTGCTGCTGCTTTCGCTGATCGGCGCGGCCGCGTGGTTCGGCATGAACCGCCAGGAAGATCCCTTCTTTCCCTACCGCTATGCGCAGGTCGTCGTGCAGTGGCCGGGCGCCGAGCCGGCCGAGGTGGAGCGGCTGGTGCTGAACCCGGTGGAAGAGGAGCTGGCGCAGGTCGAGGAGGTCCACGAGATCATCGGTGCGGCGCGACTCGGCGTCGCCGTGCTGACCGTGGGCCTGGGACAGCACGTCTACGACACCGGAAGCGCCTGGGACCGGGTGCGCGTCGCCCTGGATCGGGCCCAGCAGAGAATTCCGCCCGAGGCCGGGACGATCGAGCTCGACGATCGATCCATGGACGCCCACGGGATCGTGCTCGCGATCACCGGCAGCGACGATCCACTGGTTCGCCTGGACGCGGCCCGATCGATTCGACGCGACCTGTTCGGCCTGCGCGACATCGCGCGGATCGAACTGCTGGCCGACCCCGGCGAGCAACTGCTGATCCAGCTCGACCCGTCCCGGGCGAGCGCCGTCGGCCTGGGCCCGGACGCCCTGATCGCCCAGCTGGCCGAGCGCAACCGGACGGTCGCGGGAGGAAGCCTCGACGTGGACGGACGATCGCTGCTGGTCAACCCGTCCAGCGACTTCGATTCGCTCGACGAGCTGGCCGCCACGCCGATCGAACTCGCCGACGGGGCGCTGGTGCCGCTTTCGGACATCGCCTCGGTGTCGATCGTGCCGCGCGAGCCGGCGACCGAGCGGATGTGGATCGACGGCCGGCCGGCGATCGGGCTCGGCATCGTGATTCCCGACAACCGGGTCAATGCGGTCGAGTTCGGCCGCGACGTCCGCGCATTGATCGAACGCATCCGGCCGCGCTACGAGCCGCTGGTCATCGAAGAGATGTTCTACCAACCGCGCTGGGTCGAACAGCGCCTGTCCGAACTCGGACGATCGCTGGTCATCGGCGTCGTGACCGTCGCAGTGGTGCTTCTGCTGTTCATGGGCCTGCGCCTGGGCCTGCTCGTCGCCAGCCTCCTGCCGCTGGTCACGTTCAGTGCACTCGCGCTGTTCGCGATCGGCGGCGGCGTGCTGCACCAGATGGCGATCGCCGGCATGGTGATCGCCCTCGGGATGCTGGTCGACAACGCCATCGTGATGGCCGAAAACCTCCAGTACCATCTCGATCGCGGCCTGCGCCGCGCCGCCGCGGGAGCACGTGCCGTGCGCGAACTGGCCGGCCCGCTGACCGCCGCCACGGGCACCACGCTGGCGGCGTTCACGCCGTTGCTCCTGTCACGCGGCGACACGGCCGACTTCACGCGCGGCATTCCGATCATGGTCATGCTGGTGCTGACCGTGAGCCTCGTCTACGCGCTGACCGTCACCCCCCTGTCCGGCGCGATCGTGTTGCACGCGAACCCGGGCACCGACCGGCGCGCCTCGCGCTTCGAGCGGATCGGCCGGCGTCTCGGCGGAATCGCCACCGGCCGGCCCGGGCGGGTCCTGATCGCCGCTGCGCTGCTGCTCGGCGTCGCCGCAACGCTGGCCCAGTTCCTGCCGCGCGACTTCTTTCCATCGACCGACCGTAATCAACTGATCGTCGACCTGCGGTTCCCCGAGGGCACGCGGACCACCTATTCGGCGCTGCAGGCGCGCGGCCTCGCCGGCCAGCTGCGCGAGCGCGAGGACGTCGAGGCCGTCCATGTCTTCGCCGGCTTCAGCGGACCGCGGTTCTACTACAACCTGATCGGCATTCCCGCATCGCCGCATCTCGCCCGCCTGGTCGTCATCTCTCGCGACTCGGCCGACCTCCCGGACCTGATGCACGACATCCGCCGCATCGCGCCCCGGTCGATTCCCGAAGCCCAGGTCATCGCCCACCGACTCGGCCAGGGCCCGCCGATCGACGCGCCGGTCGAGCTTCGGCTGTACGGGCGCGATCCGGACGCGCTGCACGAAGCAGCCCTGCTGGTGATGCGGGTGCTCCGAAGCGTGCCCGGCGCCGAGGACGTGCGCCACAAGCTCGGCACCGGGATCCCGTCGCTGGACTTCGAGATCGACATCGCCGAGGCCCAGCGTTTCGGCGTGACCCGGGCGAAGGTCGCGCGATTGCTGGCCGACGCATCGCTGGGCCGTTCCTTTTCGGTCTGGCGCGCCGGTACCGACCCGATCGACATGCGCCTGCGAGCACCGGAAGGCGAGGCCTTCGCGGCCGAGGCGCTGGCCGGGCTGGAGGTCGCCACTCCGGATGGTCGCACCGTCCCCCTGGCCCAGTTCGTTCGCCCCGCGATCGGCTTCCAGCCGGCGGTCATCGAGCACCGCGACCTTCAGCGCTTGACTTCGGTGCTGGCCGAGACCGCCGACGACGTGACGGTCTACACCGTGCTCGATGCCTTCGAGCGGGCGATGCGCGACGAAACGCTGCCGGACGGAGTCCGCCTGGCGATCGGCGGCGCGGCCGCCGAGGCCGGCGACGCGAACTCCGCGCTGTTCTCCGCCCTTCCGATCGGCGCGGTCCTGCTGCTCGCATTCCTGCTGTGGCAGTTCAATTCGTTCCGCCTGACCGCGCTGGTCCTGGTCACCGTGCCGCTGGCGGCGGTCGGTGTGGTGCCCGGCCTGCTTCTGGCCGGCCAACCGTTCGGCTTCACCGCGATGCTCGGCGTCGTGGCACTGGTCGGCATCGTCGTCAACAATGCCATCGTTCTGCTGGATCGGGCCGAGCGGGAACGACACGAAAACCGGCACAGTGCCCAGGACGCCATCCGGGCGGCGATCGAACGACGGACGCGGCCGATCCTGATGACCACGACCACGACGGTGCTCGGCCTGCTGCCTCTGGTGCTGACCGAATCGACGCTGTGGCCTCCGATGGCCTGGGCGATCATCTCCGGCCTTGTGATGTCGACCGCGCTGACGCTGCTGGTGATTCCTGCGCTCTACAGCGTGCTGTTCGGAAAACGCTGAGGCGCACGGACTGCCCATCGCGGCGGAATTTCGGTACACTATGCGGCCATTTCGGGCGATTAGCTCAGCGGGAGAGCACTGCCTTCACACGGCAGGGGTCGCTGGTTCGAACCCAGCATCGCCCACCATCACCCCGAAAGAACCCCGGCCGTCCGCCGGGGTTTTTTCATGCGCAGTTCCGCTGCAGGATTCGGACCGGTCCGGACAAGAAAAAGCCCCGGCGAGGCGCCGGGGCTCTACATGAACTACGGGTGAGGCGGGATCAGCCGGTACGGCGCACCAGCATGATTCCACCGAGGGCCATCAGCACCAGCACCAGGGCCACGAAGCCGTAGCGGCTCATGGTCGGTACCGGCACACCCACACCTCGCGCCGACGGCGCCGGGTGCACGAAGCACTGAGCCGTGTCGGCGACCACGGTGCCCGCGGTATTGCAGGCGTAGGTCAATCCGTCATCGGCCGCGGCGTTCTGGATGCCGGTGGTCGAACCGGAACCGTCTTCCGGGTTGCCGGCCAGGTGCTGGAAGACGATTTCGTAGCTGTCGTCATACAGGATGGCCTGGAAGGACCACGGACCGCCGCCGCCGAAGTGGGTCACGTTGTTCCACTGGAACACGTGGCAGCCCAGACCGCTGACCGGGAACTGGTCCGACGGGCGGGGGCAGTTGGCGAAGTACTCGTAGAAACCGTCCGAGATCAGGTCGTCGTGCATCGGGTAGATGCGGGCTCCGCCGCCGGTGCTCGGCGTCGCAGGGAGCGGACAGTCGTTCGACAGGTCGGGACCGGTATCGGTGTTGTCGGTCGACAGGTAGCCGTTGGACGCCATCACGAGTTCGGTGACCTGGGTCCCGTAGAAATCGAAATCGGTCGGGATCGGGATCGGGGCCGAAGCGACGTCGTCCCCGCTGAAGGTCGGCGCGCCGGATGCGGAGATATCGACGAAATCGAACTGGCAGGTCGCACCGCTCGAATCCGAAAACGTGTATCCGAAGTTGTCACCGACGACGCCCTGGGTTCCGGGCTCTACGCTGTTGCCGGACGACGGTGGATCCTTCGGCTCCTGAGCAACTGCACTGACGGCCAGCGAAATCGCGGCCGCGGCAAAGATGGACTTCCGTATCATGGGGCTTCCCTCGCTTTATATTTGGCTGTTCAACTCGTCCTGTCTGTGGCTCTTCTGGTCCCACGCGCTAGGCGCTTCTTCGGAGCATACTCCAACATGCAATCCATCCGCAAATCCCGTTTTGCACGAATTTCACGCGTGATCGCGTGCGCGGCCCTGGCCCTGCCGGCGGCCGTCGCAGCCCGGGACGCGAGCCCGCCCGACGACGCCATCGAACCGCTCGCGCTACCGCAGGCGGTCGATGCCTGTCGCCGCCTGGACGATCCGGACCGCCGGCTGGCCTGCTATGACGCCCTTCCGGGCGCCGAGGTGTCCCGTTCCGCCGAGGAGCGGGCCCGTATCGAGCTGGACGAGGAACGTCGACTGGCCGCCGCCGGCGAGCAGGGGCTGGAATCCCTGCCGAGCGCGGACGACGACGAGACGCCGTTGACGCGCTCGGCCATGACGCGAGAATGGGAACTCGACGATGCGACCGACGGCGGCCTGCTGCACCTCCGGCGGCATCGACCCGTCTACCTCCTGCCGGTGCGCTGGAGCAATCGCCCGAACCGGGCGCCCTTCGTCGACCTCCCCGGCGCGGTCGCCCCGTCTCCCCGCAGCATCAACGAGGCCGAGGTCAAGTTCCAGTTCAGCCTGAAGACCAAGTTCGCCGACAACCTGGTCGGCGACAACGTCGATCTGTGGGCGGCCTATACGCAGCAATCGAACTGGCAGGCGTACAACTCGGTCGAGTCGGAGCCCTTTCGCGAGACCAACTATTCCCCCGAACTCTTCGCCAGCATCCGCACGGGCGTCGACCTGCTGGGCTGGCGCTGGCGGATGGTCAACCTCGGTTTCATGCACCAGTCCAATGGCCGGGCCGACCCCCTTTCGCGCAGCTGGAACCGGGTCTACGCCACCTTCGGCTTCGAGCGGGGCCGCTACCGCCTGCTGGTGCGTCCGTGGTGGACGGTCCGCGGCAGCGACGACGACAACCCGGACATCGACGACTACCTGGGCTGGGGCGACATCCGCTTCGACTGGTCGCGCGGCCGGCACGACTTCGGCCTGATGGGCCGCTGGGCCCCCGGCGAACGTCGGGGTGCCGTCCAGTTCGACTGGCACTACCCGCTGTACGGTGACCTCAAGGCCTACCTTCAGGTCTTCAGCGGCTACGGCGAAACACTGATCGATTACAACCATCGACAGACGACGATCGGCATCGGCATCTCGCTGGTGCAATAGGGACGATGGCGCACGAAGAACGCACCGTCGCCGTGGAGGCGGACGACGGGCACCGTTTCGAGCTGATCGAGATCGGCCCGAACGAAGGCCCGACCCTGCTGTTCCTGCCCGGCATGGGCATCAGCGCCCGCAACCTGATTCCGTTCGGTCGAATGCTCGGTGAACGGGGCGTGCGGGTTCTGCTCCACGAGTGGCGCGGAAACGGGTCGTCCTCGCTTCGAGCTCGTAGAGGCGTCGACTGGGGCTACGACGAACTGCTCGATCTCGACCTGCCCGCTGCGATCGCGGCGGCGCACGAGGGTGCGGGACACCGCGGCCTGTGGCTCGGCGGCCACAGTCTAGGCTCGCAGCTGGCCTGTCTCGCCGCGGCACTCGCGCCCCGCCGCATCGAGGGGCTCGCACTCGTCGCCGGGGGCGCCCCCTACTGGCGCTGCTACCCCGCTCCGGCCGGCATCGGCCTGCTCGCCATGCTGACGCTCCTGCCGGCGCTCGTCCGCGTTCTCGGCTACTACCCGGGCAAGCGGCTGGGGTTCGCCGGAACCGAGGCCCGGCAGCTCATGCTCGACTGGGCCCGCACCGGTCGAACCGGACGCTACGCCTGGGGACGACCTACGCGCGACGAGGATCCTGCCCTGGCGCGGCTGGCGCTCCCGGTCCACGTCGTTGCCATGGAGCACGACCGCTTCGTGCCCAGGGCGTCGATGGAGTGGCTGCTCGGCAAGCTGACCGCGGCGCCGGCAACGTGTAATGTCGTCACCGATTCAACGCAGGGCCGAAGCGCCGACCACTTCGGCTGGATGCGAAGTCCGTCGGCCACCGCCGCGATCCTCGCGCCGCGCATCCACGGAACCGCCCCGGCACCGGACGATCCGACCGACCCGGGCGAACGCCCATAAAAATACGGGCGCCCCCTGGGGACGCCCGTTTCGATGCAGTCGATCAATCGATCGATCGCGGTCGCCAGCGACCGCTGACCGGTCAGATCATCCGACGAACCTGCAGGCCGCCGGCGATCATCA